>JANYKP010000122.1 GCA_025358195.1 Cyclobacteriaceae bacterium | reverse complement strand
AGTAAAACGACTTCCCACCCTGCGGGAGATCCGCTGGCAGGATTGTGGTATCCGATAGGTGTCGCCTTCCTTTGTTTTCTAATTGGAATGATCTTCCTGAAAAATAAATTGCCCCAGTCGGTGGAGTAATTCTGCATGGCTAAGAAGAAATCACAGTGGGTCACCATCGGAAAACGAAAAGTTGAGCTATCGAACCTGGACAAAATTCTTTTTCCAGAAGACAATATTCTGAAAGCGGAGATTATTGAGTACTACTTAAAGATTGCGCCGACACTACTCAATCATGTCAAAGGAAGAGCGCTGACCTTGATCCGTTTTCCAGACGGCATCCATGGAGAAATGTTCTATCAAAAAAATCGACCGGAGTGGGCTCCAGACTGGATTGAATTTGCAAAACTCGGCAAAGAAGAAAAGAAGGACTATATCATTGCCACAGAACCGGCCACGCTCGTATGGTTGGCCAACCTTGCCTCACTCGAACTTCATCAACTCCATAGTCGCAAGCCAAATTTTGAAATGCCGGATTACATGGTATTTGACCTGGATCCACCGGAAGGGTATGATTTCAAAAAAGTAGTACCCATAGCGCTGGGGTTAAAAGAGTCGATAGAAGCATTGGGATACACGGCCTTTGCCAAGACGACAGGAGGAAAAGGAATTCATATTTGCTGCCCACTGGAACCCAAGTGGGACTTTCACACGGTTTTTGAAGCGTCACAGTTAATCGCACAACCCTTCGTCGATCGCCATCCCAATGATACTACCTTGCACATCAAAAAAGAGGCTCGCAAGGGCAGGGTGCTAATCGATATTTATCGTATTCGCTCAGGTCAGAGCATTGTTTCACCTTACAGTTTGCGCGGCAGGGTAGGTGCACCTGTGTCTATGCCCTTAACGTGGGATGAATTAAGCACCCTGAAGAGCCCCTCCGAGCACAACATTCGCACGGCGCTCGACAAAGTTTTGACGGATGGAGATGCATGGGAAGGAATTGGAGCCTATGCGGTTGAAGTGCATACGCACCGTAAAAAAGTTGTTCCGAAGGAATTACCCCCCAACAAAAAAAGGAAAACACCCGAACAGTTGGAGACGTATTCCAAGAAACGCGACTTTGAAAAAACATCGGAGCCTGAAGCGAGAATAATCGAGGGGGGTGGAAGTAATTTTGTTGTTCACCGTCATCATGCTTCACATCTGCATTATGATCTGCGGTTGGAACAGGATGGAGTTTTAAAATCGTGGGCCGTACCGCGCGGATTGCCTCCACATCCTGGCGTGAAGCGGTTGGCGGTACAGACCGAAGATCACCCCATGAAATATCTGACATTTGACGGCAAAATCCCGAAAGGACAATATGGGGGCGGTGATATGTGGATTTATGCGCTGGGTAAATATCAGATCACAAAGGATAAGAAGGATGGCTTTTACTTTAGACTCAACAGCAAGGAAGTAAATGGTGAGTATCGTATCTACAAGATCAAACAAAAGGAATGGCTGCTGGAACGTGTTGACACACCCCAAATAAATTATTTGAATGATATCATCGAACCAATGTTGTCGGACGTCAGTGAGGTAGTACCCACTGGCAAGGACTATGTTTATGAAGTGAAGTGGGACGGTATCCGGGCGCTTGTCGCGTTGGAAGATGGCCAACTTAGAATTCGCAGCCGCAATCATAACGACATAACAAAACAATTCCCTGAATTGATGGTGGCAGATAAAGCTTTTCGCGCCAACTGTGGACTGTTTGATGTGGAGATTGTTTGCCTGGATAAAAGCGGGCGACCTGAATTTAAAAAGGTAATCAACCGACTGATGAGTACGGGAGAAAGCAACATTCAGAAACTTAGTAAAACGAACCCCGTCTACTGTTACATTTTTGATTGTCTCTATCTGGATGGACGTGCGTTGGTTAATGAATCATTGCTGAAGCGTAAGGAATGGCTTCGGGATGCCGTTCGTCCCGACACGCCGTACCGGGTCAGTGAAACGATGGAGGATGGCGGTTCGCTTTTTGAGGCTGCACGGGAGCATTCGCTGGAAGGTATTATGGCCAAGAAGAAGGATGGAAAGTACCTCCCGGGCAAGCGCAGCGACCTCTGGCTAAAAATCAAAGTACGCCAGACAGCTGAATGCTTTATCGTGGGTTACACGCCGGGAAAAGGCAATCGTAGCCAAAGCTTTGGTGCCTTACAGATTGCGGAGAAAGTGGATGGAGCGCTTCACTATCGTGGGAAAGTGGGGACCGGCTTTAATGATGAGTTGATGAAAGAAATTTTGCGTGAAATAAAGAAGCAAAAAGAAACAAAGAAACATTCGCTGAAGGGTGGAAAGATCGTAGATGAAAAAGTTACTACCTGGATTGAACCATCATTGATCGCCGAGATAGGTTACGCACAACTAACTTCGGATAAGATGTTTCGCGAGCCCGTATTCATTCGGTTGCGACCTGATCTTGTCTGACAATGACTACCTGCAAATTTTTTCTTTGACTTTTGAATCCACCTTAACACCTGATTTTTCGGATCTTATTAAATCCGTGCAAGCTTCCTTCATTTTTCCCGCGCCTTGATAGGCGATTGAACGGTTGTAATACGCCAATCCATATTCCGAATTGAGGATAATAGCAACGGAGTAGTCTTCGATTGCTTCTGTCCACCGGTTTAACTTCGACATGATGTTACCGCGGCAAACCCAGGCTTTATCATTTTTTTCATTCAGGGCAATCGCTTTGGAGAAATCATTGAGCGCCCCCTGAAAATTCTTCATTTTTTCCTTTGCCAGACCACGGTTAATGTAATTCTCCTCCTGGTTTGGCTCCAGCCGAACCACTTCATCATAATCTTCCAATGCCCCTTTGAAATCATTTTTCTGGAGCCGAAGATAGGCACGCTCCGTGCGGGGATAGGGCAGGCCTTTATTCTTTTCAATGGCTTCGGTCAGAAGTTTTTCGGAGGCTTCCGTTTCAGCTGCGCCCTTGAGTGTTGACAGGTTGTGCATGGCCAGGCTATTTTCAGGATCTAGTTTTAGCGCTTCTTCAAAGTCGGTCGAAGCGCCAGCCTTATCTTTTTTTTCCAATTTGGCCGCTCCACGATTAATCCAATAGCCAGCATTGGCTGGTGAAAGTTTGATGGCCGAATCCAGCCATGCGATGGCGTGGGTGTACCGTGATAACTTTGTCTCAATAAGGCCCAGGTAATTGTAGAGATAGTCTTTGCCGGCTCCCTGAGCTGTAAATACTTTGCCGTTTGAATCATTATATTTTTCCTGACTGAAATAAACGGTATTAGTCTCCCCTGGAGGAAGTGTTAGTAAAAGCAAAAAATCCTGTCGCGCCAGAAGATATTGCGCCGCATCAAATCTAAGCACCGCCCTGCTGAACAATGCTTCTGCGTCTGTCGGCTTTAGACTCACGTAGATATTGTAATCAGTGAGGGCCTTGGCTTTTTCACCGAGGTGCTCCCGGACAATACCCCGCAAACGATACGCTTCCGCAAAATGAGGATCGAGTCGGAGACATTCATTAAAGTGAGCCTGGGCAGGGATATATTCTTTTTTAGAAAGGGATTGTTCGCCTTTTTCAAAATAAAAAGCAGCCCCGTGGTTTTTTGACTCTTGTCCTTTGCTGCCAAAGGTGAATAAGACGACAACGACAAGCATTAATCCGATTTTTCTCATGGCCTTTCAATATTCCCCTTAAATTCGAAACTTCTTTTCAATTTTTATGCTAATTTTTCAAACCTATTTTGACGAAGCATAGGACAGTGGTATTTTTGGAATTGTTCGCCGCCCTTTTCGCACGAAACAATTTGACTTCTCAGATTCCAGCTATTTTTCAAGCCCTGTATTCGGTCGCAGAGACAATTTCGGGCGTGAAAGAAATCAGGAATTCAAAAGAGCGCGGAGAATCAAACATTGATCGACACACATTCATTTGTGCCTTCCTGGGAAACTTTCTGACCTTCTTTGCGAAATAGCTTTGCATTGACCGATAATTTCATCGAACTTGATTAACAAATCCTTAATCATGAGCAACGATCGCAGACGTTTTCTTAAATCATCTTCCTATGCTTTAGCAGGACTTGGTCTTTCAACCGTGGTTCCATGGGAGGGACTCGCAAAAAGCAAGAATTCTGTTGGCGCGAACGGTAAAATCAACGTTGGCGTGATTGGAATCAACGGTATGGGCTGGTCAGACCTCAGCTCGATTATGAAAATACCGGAAGTCCAGGTGCTGGGCCTTTGCGACGTGGATGAGAATGTTCTTAACAGGCGAAAGCTTGAATTGGCAAAGGATGGAATTACGGCCACCACCTATGTTGATTATCGTAAGATGCTTGACAACAAGGATATTGACGTAATCATAATCGGTACGCCGGATCATTGGCATTGTCTGCAGATGGTTGAAGCCTGTGCTGCAGGTAAAGATGTGTATGTGGAAAAGCCTATTGGCAATTCTATCCAGGAATGTAATGCGATGGTGGCAGCGCAACAGAAATATAACCGTGTCGTGCAAGTAGGGCAGTGGCAGCGAAGTGTCCCACATTTTGTAGATGCTCTCAATTATCTGAGGACGGGAAAGCTTGGCAAGATCAGAACGGTAAAGACCTGGGCGTACCAGGGGTGGATGACAAACATTGAAACTAAACCCGACGGTGTTGCGCCGGCCGGCGTGCATTACGATATGTGGTTGGGTCCGGCTCCAAAACGCGCTTTTAACCCGAATCGCTTTCACTTCAACTTCCGGTGGTTTTGGGACTATGCAGGAGGTTTAATGACCGACTGGGGCGTACACTGTATTGACTACGGGTTGCTGGGTATGGATTCCAAGTTTCCGAAATCGGCCATAGCAATCGGTGGAAAGTACGCCTATCCGGATGGTGCCCACGAGACACCGGACACGCTCGCGACTGTGTATGAGTTTGATGGGTACAATATGATTTGGGAACATGCACAGAGTATTAACAACGGACCGTATGGACGCGATCATGGCATCAGCTTTATTGGCAACAACGGCACGCTGGTGCTCGACCGGGGAGGATGGGAAGTGATACCGGATACAAAGCGGATGGAGGCGATACGACTACAGCCAAACAAAGGGAACGGTTTGGATTTCCACATGCGAAATTTTATTGATGTGGTCAAGTCCCGAAACATGAGCGATCTCAAATGTTCCATTCAGGCTGGGGCACACGTGGCTACCGTATGTCAGATGGGGAACATCTCGTATAAGACAGGCGATAAAGTGAGTTGGGATCCAGCCAAATCAAGATTCAACGAGGAGAAGGCGAATGCATTGCTGAGTGCCAGCTATAATAATGGCTACCAGTTGCCGAAGGTGTGAAAGCAGGAAATTATTCGAGCGACGTGCAAGCCGTGAACCCTAGACATTACTTTTCTGTTATAATTTTTCTCATTA
>JANYKP010000110.1 GCA_025358195.1 Cyclobacteriaceae bacterium | reverse complement strand
TTCCGGGTTTTACTTTTTTTGAATTACCTTCCTACGAGCCGGTTTATCCAGCAACCAAGTCTATGTCGTTTGAAATGCTCACGCAATTACCAAAGTTCCTGCGCGTGATAAAAGCTGAGCATGCTATGACAGAAAAAATTATTCACGAGCATAAAATTGATTTAATCATTTCCGATAACCGGTACGGTTGCTGGTCGACCATAGTCAAATCTGTTTTTATTACCCACCAGTTAAAGATTCCCATGCCACCTGGAATGGGTTGGGCCTCGCCGGTCATTAACTTTTTTCTTCGTCGCCGAATTCAAAAATTTGACAATGTGTGGATACCCGACCAGCCGGGGGGCGGAATGACAGCGCCCTTTATTTCTAACCAAATACCGAACCAATCATATATCGGTTGGCTTTCAAGATTTAAAGTCAGAAATGGGATCGAACAGAAATATGAAATCATTGCACTTGTTTCAGGACCGGAACCGCAACGAACAATCTTTCAAAAAATTCTGCTTGCCCAACTGAAGGAAAGTAATTTAAAGTCATTACTTGTTGCCGGAGAGCCAGGGAAGTCGTATCACAGCCAGGAAGGTTGTGTGGAGATTGTGAACCATTTGCCATTGCGGGACCTTGAACAAGCCATACTTTCTTCCCGAATCGTTATCAGCAGGAGTGGATACAGCACGGTAATGGACCTGATTGCGCTCGGGAAGAAAGCAGTCTTCATTCCAACGCCGCAGCAACCGGAGCAGATTTTTTTTGCGCACTACTTCAAAGAAAACCATATTGCCTTCTCGGAGAACCAGAATGAATTTTCCATTAGCCAGGCATTGAAAAAATCAGATGGATATAAAGGATTCAAGCAGTATAAAATGGATAACCGATACTTGGTAAATGCAATTGAATCTATTTTGGTATGAGCAGATTTTTAAAAAGTTTTCAATATGCTTTTAAAGGGATTCGGTTTGCCATTGCCGAACAAATGAATCTTAAAATTCAAAGTTGCGTAGCCATCGTTGTTGTTTCGGCAGGATTCTACGTTGACGTAACGGATGGTGAATGGCTGGCGATCGTTCTTTCCATCGGTTTGGTAATAACAACGGAATTAATAAATACATCTCTTGAACATCTGGTGAACCTGATCTCACCGCAACATCAACCTTTGGCAGGAAAAATAAAAGACATCGCAGCCGGCGCTGCGCTCGTTGCAGCAATTACGTCCGTCGTTATAGGATTCATCATCTTTGGTAAATACTTACTGCCCAATCCCTGATGCTGAACTGGACCGATACGCACGCTCACATCTATTCCAAGGAATTTCTTCCGGACCGGGAGGATGCGCTCAGGCGCGCACACGAGGCCGGTGTTGATAAAATATACATGCCAAACATTGATCACACTTCGATTGACGCGATGCTGGAAGTAGAGATGCAGTATCCAGGCAGATGTTTTGCCATGATGGGCCTTCACCCTTGTTCTGTCAAAAGGGATTTTGAAAAGGAACTATATCTGGTGGAGCAATGGCTTGGCAAACGAAAGTTTCATGCTGTTGGAGAGATGGGCACCGATCTATATTGGGACAAAACTTTTTGGGAGCAACAAAAAGAAGCGTTTGTCATCCAGGTAAACTGGGCGAAAAAGTACAACCTTCCGATCGTTATCCATTGTCGCGAATCCATGGATCAGACAATCGAAATTTTGGAACCATTGGTTGACAGAAACCTTCGAGGGATATTTCATTGCTTTTCCGGTAATGTTGCTCAGGCAAAGAAGGTCGTGGCGATGGGATTCTATTTGGGAATAGGAGGCGTAGCGACGTTCAAAAACGGGGGATTGGATAAAGTGCTGCCTGAAGTGCCCCTGGACAGGATTGTTTTGGAGACAGACAGTCCCTACCTCGCACCTGTCCCGCACCGGGGCAGACGGAATGAACCTTCCTATATTCCGCTAATCGCCAATAAGGTTGCGGAATTAATGAAAGTGACAAGCGAAGAACTTAAACGTTCAACTTCTGCAAATGCCGCGAAGGTATTTGGGGTACTATAGTTTGCCACAGATTACACGGATTACCACAAATGAATTTATTCTGTGGTAATCTGCGAAATCAGTGGCTAAATATTTTTTGCGTCAGGTAAGAAGTCTAAATTGTGTCGCAACTATGAATTATAAAACCCTCACCATCAACACGGCCCTTCCCTCAAAACCCAGAGCGAAGGTGATGATCATTTATACCGGAGGTACGTTCGGAATGGTACACGATTCAAAAGGCGTATTGCTGCCGTTCGACTTTTCTTTGATAGTAGAACATCTTCCTACCCTTCGCAATCTCTTTCTGGAGATCACTGTCATTTCTTTTGAAGATCCGATTGATTCATCCAACATCGAGCCGGCCCATTGGCAAATGATTGGCGCGATGATTTATGAACATTATGACCGACAGGATGGATTTGTTGTTTTGCATGGTACAGACACGATGGCCTACACGGCTTCAGCGCTTAGTTTCATGTTACAGAACCTGTCAAAGCCCGTTGTGTTTACAGGCGCCCAATTACCGATCACCGAGCCACGGTCGGATGCCAGAGAAAATCTGATCACTGCCCTCGAGATAGCCTCTGCCAGAAATGGGGTTAAAGCAATGGTGCCGGAAGTCTGTATATATTTTGATTATGAATTGATCCGTGGCAACCGGGCAAAAAAGGTGGAGAGCATGCACTTCGATGCCTTTGAATCCGAAAATTATCCGGCGTTGGCGAAAGCAGGCGTGAAGATTGACTACAATGAGGCCGTGATTCAAGCAGGATCTGAATCCAAACTTAATCTCCTCTCAAAATTTGATACAAATGTCTCCATCCTGAAGTTATTCCCGGGCATTAACCACGATGCTGTGAAATCTATTCTTGGAAATCCTGCTATGAAAGCACTGATAATTGAAACCTTTGGCTCAGGCAATGCCCCTTCAGCGCCTTGGTTTATAAGATTGTTGAGGGATTCGATCAGCCAGGGCCTGCTTATCTTAAACATTTCCCAGTGTCCGGGAGGAATGGTAATACAAGGAAAGTACGAGACCAGCCGTGCATTGGAAGAAATTGGTGTCATCAGCGGGGCCGATATGACCATCGAGGCAGCGGTTACAAAGTTGATGCTTCTGTTGGGTGAATATGGTGGAGAAAAGACGAAAGAAAAGATTCGTAAGCCGATGGCAGGAGAAATCAGTAACTTTCAATAGATGAGGGACTCATTGTCAAATAAAGCCTGTGGTGTATGCTACCACAGGCTTAATATTCATTAAGACAAACCTATTAAATTTATTCATCCATCGCAGGCACACCCCTTCGGCTGATGGCAGGTCTTGTCTTTCGCAATACAGGAATCCCCGCAAGCTTTTCCTTTTTTACAGGTCTTGCAATAGGCAAAGCTATATGCTTGTGCATCTTTGGAAGTCAATCCATCCATTGTTAGAACTCCCACAAACAATAAGAGATAAAACATTCTTTTCATTTGATTATGATTTAAAGGGTTACCGAATTACTAAAATATTTTTATTCTGTGTGATTTCACTAGCGAATTCAAAACGCTAAGGGTACAAAGTTTACAGAGTTATTTTACTCAATGTCAATTATTATTGGTAATTTATTTCTTTTTTATTCTAAATGACTTTCATTTTAATGCAAAATATCACCCAATGGAAAACCAAGAAAAAAATTCAGGATGTTCAGGGACAACCATTTTTTTAGTTATTCTTAGTTCAATCTGTTTGCTAATAATATTCATAAACAATGATAAACCAGATTCCACCAAGTCAAATCAGCAACCAGAAAAGAAGGAATGGTATGAGGGAGGGACACTTCACAAAGCTAAAATTTGGGAATGGAAGCAAGCAACGGAGGAAAACAAATTAGCAACCTGTGGTGATTTTGTTGCCCACACCTATAAGGAAGTATCATTACCAAAATCAGTTGCTTTGAAAGCTTGTATTAATGAAGCTTGCAAGGGTACAACAGCAGCAGACAATTTAGACGTTTCAGAAGTTGCTGCATCTTGCACCATACTTTTACAGAATATGAAATAAGGATATGGAACTTAATGAACAATCAAATATTATACTTAGGATTACCGAATACGGGTTAAATCACAAGATGTTTACACTTGCCGAAATGAAAGAGGCATTGAAACTCAATGATGATGATTTTAATTTCATTTATAATTCACTTATTGCGCGAAGTGTGGGAGGGGATAACCCAAATCAAATTTTGGGATTATCAAAAGAATATTATGATCAGACTTCGGGTGCAGATAATTCAAGGAACTTGTATTCCCTTCTACCAACTGGTTTTTATAACTACGTTGATTACCTAGAGATTAGAGAGAGCAGGAAAGCAGCCGTTGAAGCTAAAAGACTAGCTTGGATAGCCATAGGGGTAACTGTGGTATTAACTTTTGTTCAAATTATTGTTCAATTAAAGAATTCAGATTAGTGTACGTACCTATACCCGGAAGAATAGCAGTAGTATTAGTTGATAGTGATTTACTAAATGATTCTTTCCATCTTGAATAAATCATTTCTTTAGTTTGATCTATTTCAGCTTTAGTTAAGAATTCATTTCTTCCAGTTCAGGTTCCGGGAATGGTGATAGCCCTAAGATCAAATGGAAGTATTGGTATGTTTAAGCATTCACCTTAAATCAACAGCAATTGGTATTGTTCTAATTGATGGTGGTGGTTATCTTATTGTAAGTGGTTTTTATTCTGAATTTGTTGCAGGTCTTAGTTATTGGAGGTATTGCACTTGTCCTAATGCCAGATGATACTATTCAAATGTTTAAGCCGGGTTGAATAGAAAATCAAACAGTTAATTTTTCTCCTAAGAAGTTCTGGCTAACTGTTGTTAGGGTAGTACAATGGATAAAAATTTACCCCTTCATAAAAAATGGGTTATCCTTAAAATAATTTTCAATAATTCCTAGCGTTTCCGTAGTACTGAAATAGTACTGAATTATTAGTACTAAAAACTAAAAACTGCATTTGTAAGCTGCAAACGCACAAAAAAAAAGGACTTGCGGAGAGGGCGGGATTCGAACCCGCGATACCCTTTCGAGCATACACACTTTCCAGGCGTGCTCCTTCAGCCAC
>JANYKP010000070.1 GCA_025358195.1 Cyclobacteriaceae bacterium | reverse complement strand
TTTTTGGCGCAGTTTCCTGACTAATTTGCCGCGCAGTCCCCGTTGCTTATAGTTATCCTCGATCATTGATTTGGGCACTAAAAAGGCCAATTTTTGCACCAAAACAAAGTTTTTTAATAACCTTAGGAAATTTGAAACCTATGAGCCTACTTTGAAGTTCTCTAATGCACAGTGAGAAACTATTTTGCCATAGCGTTCACATATGTGTACCTGACCCTGACAGTAGGAGTGGCTTAAACCACCCACTACTGTATGGGCCGGGAAAAAATCTCCTCCCTATTATTCCTCCACTGCCTAAATTGTAGTTAGATCCCTTTCGCAAATAATAGGAGCTTTTTTCGCGAAACGACTTAATTCGCCAATCGTAATTCATCATTCGTCACTTAGACTAGCGTAAGTTTAATCAGCGATCTATTCGCTTTTGATCCGCAATCTTCAGAATCCGATGAGAACAAAGGGAGCCCAAAAATAGGGAGCGGAATACTTCTTATTTTTTATCATCTCAAGCTTGGCCTGCTGGAGCGCTTCCCTGAAATTTGGAACCGACTGCTTCAAAAGTTGTCGATAGAAGTCGGTCATTAGTTGGGAGGTTGACTCATCCGCCACACTCCAGTAGGACACCATAATATTTTTTGCACCTGCGTAAACCAGGGCCCGCGAAAGCCCGATAACACCTTCACCTTTTGAAAACTTTCCAAGGCCGGTTTGACACGCCGAGAGGACGGCCAGGTCCGCGTTTAGATTGAGATTAAAAATCTCACCTGAAAAAATATTGCCGTCTTCTGAAGGAGAGGATTGCAGAAATATTCTTGAAAGTTCAGGGGATGTTTCGTCGACTACTCCGTGAGTAGCAAAATGAAGGTAACGGTAATTCGAAAGTTTTCCTGATTTCATCAGTGTTTCATTTGCTTCATTGCCTTTGGCGACAAATGCCGTGGGTGCAAAAAGCTGCGCAATGTTACTTACCTCAAGATCCGTCCCTGGCAAATCGTTAAGGTTGTCTTTTTCGGGAAAGGTGATCGGTGCACACAGAAAAATAGATTGAGCCTGACTTTGTTTTACTGATTTTGATTTTTGAAGAAGCACGCCGGCAGAAAATTCGTAACTAATGCCATATTTAGTAACCAGGTAGCGAGCCTTGGAGAAATCCTTGTCTGACGAAAGATTATTCAATGCAAGAGCTTCAAAGGGCATCGTACCAAGTCGGCCTGCGGGGATGACAACGATGTCTTTGGGAGAATTCGGGATTCCTCGGAGTAATAATTTGGAGAGTACATTCGATGCTTCACGATAAGACTGCGGAACGGTATAATACAAACTGTTGTTAAAACCTTTGACCAACTTATCAAAGTCAAGGGGCAGCGCAAAGTTGTAAATCTTAAACTTGGTACGTGTAATAACAAATTTGTACAGCCGATGGCTATTTTCGGCAATGAAGTAGCAGATGATGGCGGTTCTGGGGTCCAGAATTTTTTGAAGGTCGAGGATGGAGGGAGCGACCTGATTGAATTTTAGGTTGAAGTAATCCGGATAACTTTTTTCCAACCGTTGAATGAAGCTCTCGTACTGCCGGTTGGTGGCAAATAAGTTTTGACGCAGTGTCTTTTCCTCCTCCAGGCCAGGCTTTTGTGAGAGTTTTTGTGAAAGCATGGAAATTGACGCCTTCATATTTTTCTCTTCATCCAGTAATTCAGCAGGGATTCCTGCAAACGATTTTGCCTCAGCGTCTGCGATGGATTCCAGCAGTACAGCGGATTTACTTTTTTCTGCAAAATAGAAGGCGTCCTGCCGATACTTTTTGAAGTCGAACGTCATTTCACTCATAGCGTGTGCGATCCTGACACCATCTTCATACACCTCATTGGCGTAGCTCCCTAACTCAATCTTGTCATTTTCATCTGAACTGTGGTAGCGGATGTCATCGATAAGTGAATCACATGAGCGCAGGCATGAAAGTGCTAGTGTGAGCTCTTCAAATTTCAAGGTTTTGCCAAAATGCTTTGCCTCGAGTGCAAGGGCTTTCTGTCGCAGGGAGTAAAGCAAAACTTTTCCGTTATAGTATTCGCTTATTTTAGGATTTTTTTCAATCTCTTTTTGATTGAACGTAGTAGAGTTGGCACAAATAGCATCCTGGAAATCGCGCAATGCATCATCATATCTATTCTCACCCAGTTTCAGAATGCCAATCCGGTTCAATACATTCGAAATAGCCGGATGCTTGTTGCCGTATGACCTTTTATAAATTGCATTAGCCTTTTCAAAATACGCGAGCGCCGCACGCTTATCACCCATTTGGTCGTACGTCATACCAAGATTGACGAGCGCGACAGCCTGGTTAGGATGTCCCTCCGGATAGATTTTTCTCCAAATGGATTCTGCATTTTCAAGATTATTTACAGCATCGCCGTACAATTTCAGGTTGCGATATACAAAACCAATGTTGGTGTTAGCAATAGCAATTTTTGGATGTTGTTTTGTATGCAGTTTTTCGTAAACCGCAAGGGCTTTTTCGTAGTATTCCAATGCTTTGTCGGGATCTGTTTGGCTATAAACCAATCCAAGATCATTGTAGGAAGCGGCCACCTCCTCACTTGCTTCACCTTTGAGATTCTGACGGATTTGCAGAGCGATAAGCCCGTTGGTCTCCGCCTGATTCAATTTGCCGGTGCTTAAATAGAGTGAACTTAGGGTTGCAAGGCATTTCGCTGCTTCTTCCGAATTCTTGTTTCCGGAATCCTGAAATAAATTTAACGCCCGCTGTAAATTCTCAAGGGCCAGGTCATTTCTGGCTTTGTTGAGATAAAGAAAACCCAAATTCGTTTTGGTGATGGCTTCCAAAAACGGATCGTTGGTTTTTATTTTTATTAAATCGCGTTCGGCGTCGTCCAGTCTGCCCTGCAAAATTAACAGTTCGGCCAGCCGGTTTGATAAAAGTGTTTCGGTCCGAGGATCGGCACTCTGCAGCGAGGCCTGGATCATTTTTTTCGCCTCTTCGTAATTAGGAATTGCGATCAGGGAATCAATTTTTGCATTGAGCTTACCCTGGCTGAGGCCTGCCATTGAAACCAAGCAATAAAGTAGGAGAAAGAGATTCCTCATCGTTAGAATCGATAGAAATATGTGAAAGAGGAAACAAATTCACGCGTAAGGCCATCGGGGTTCACATCGCGTTGCACGAATTTATGTCCCATGAGCAGGCGGATGCCGGATTGTACATTGAAATTGTAGCCGACGGTAGCAATGGCCGATAAGGCCAATCCTTTGGCTCCGGAAGGAATTACCCGTGTTTCAGGTGAGTTGGCTGCAGGGCCGGTCTTTGTAAATTCATCTTTCCTTATTCTGTAGATAGGCAGCAGCCCGATGGAAAAATTAAGTTTTGACAAGCGGAAGTTACGCTCGACACGAAACATCACATCAATCCCTCGCTTAAGATCTTTGGCCTGGTTGTACTTGTTCACGTAAGCTTCTTCATCAGTTCCTGACCAAGCACTCCACACAAACTGGTTGTTGTTTTGATTTAACGGAATTTGAATGCCTGTAGCGAATAACCATTTGCGATTGATGAGAGAAAGTCCGGTGATGACATCATATGTTCCAAGGCTGGTTTGATAATACATGGGCAATGGGCGACCGTTCGTTGATTTGTCTGACTGATTCGTGGGAATTTTG
>JANYKP010000050.1 GCA_025358195.1 Cyclobacteriaceae bacterium | reverse complement strand
GACTGGGGTCCTAAAATCTTAACAGAGTTCTTGGCCTCCAATTCTCCCGTGGTCTCAATCTCTACTTTAAACTTGCCACGCTTGACATTGCTCATGATGTCGGCAACATCGCCACTTTTGTTTCCACGCACCACAAAATATCCGATCAGTAAAACCACCAACACACCGGATCCTATGATGAGATTTCTTTTCATTTGATTATATGATTAATTCTGAAATCAGGGATAACACGTGGACTGCGAAACTCCAAGTATTGACCAATCAAACAGCTATTTGACAGTATTATTACCCGAAATCGGAAGAAAAGTTACAAAAATTATAAGAGAGGTGTAATTCTAAACCGCCATTGTTCATCATTTACTGATCCCCGACCTTTTTTACATTAACTTTCGCTATGGATGCTTCCTTTGAGGCTTTACCGGAACTATAATCTTTCAAGACGAGACTATTTACCGAAAGCTCAATGGAGGTGGGTATTCCACAGCCGGTGCATTTGGTGAGTTTAACGTTGAATACCAATTGCTCATGATCGTTCAAACTGCGTAGTGTACGGCCGTATTCGATCAGGTTTTCTTTCAATTCGCTTTCAAATTTTGGATACAGTTCTTTTACCTTCCTGTCGCGTTCCGGCGTAGGCACATTGGACATGGCGATCGTTGGCATCGCCCACCGTTCGTCATCCCCCTGAATGCTGGAGTAAACCCGCATGTAATAAATCACTCCGAAATCTTTCAATCGCTCATAGGTAACCTCCCCCTGGCTGTAGTAGGTTTTGGAAAGGTCTTCCCTATACAACCGGCTAAACATGCTGGATAATACCTCCAGGTCTGGATCCAGTTTTTCCGATGTTTCCGTGTTTACAGTCTTCAAGCGTCCCAGGAATTGATCCCGCGTGATCTTGCCTTGTTTCAGTTGTGCAATGTCATCGCGTTTGGCTTCTACTGAAATCAAACTCCTGCGCGACTCGGCGCCAGGCCACCGGAAATTAAAATCCCCACCGAACTCCTCACCCCGATTGGTGATGACAATTCTCTCCTCCGGGCGAAGCTGGCTGAGTACATCGCCGTAATCCGCCAGGAAACTTTTTGCCACGTCTAGAAATCGCTGGTTTGCAGTGGCCATTGAACTGTCAGAGATAATTTTCATTCCCTTTGGTGTCCTGATCTGTTGCTGCTGCCTGATCACTTCCCGTTCCGCCTTATCCATAGTTTTTTCTTTGGCCCGCCCATCTTTTTCCCTTGCCCTTTCATCTTCCTCACGTTCCTTATTGCTAAAGGAATACGAATAGGTAGTGCTAAATCCATCGGGAGTAGGCGCATTGATCACGGTGTTAGGTTCGTCCATGGATTTAAAAAGAAGCATGTTAAAAGCGCCACCCCGCGGCATCCGGAACGTAACACCATATCCGGCCATATAGCTTCCGCTTACTTCCATCGGGAAAAAGTTGCGTTTGTTGAATTGCTGCCGGACCAGCGTACTTAATATATTTTCCGCCACTTCAATATCCTGTTCCATGCGACGATCATCAATTTTATTTTGTCCGGTGGCCAACAGGCTACCTAACACGGTTGCCACACCCATCACTATCTGCATCACTCGTTTCATAAATTTTAAATTTAATTTCTTCGTTGATTATTTGTACTCGTATTCGTTATTAAACTTGTCAAAATCTGTTCGGTCTCTTGTTTGAACTGGTCGGTATTCTGCTCCACTTTATTCACGCGCGCCTGCAAGAACTGTAAATCCTGCTTGCGCTGCTCATCCAGGTATTTTGAAAAGTCTACCAACAGGCTTTCAACATATTCCTTTTGCCCCTTGGCCGACAGTTGCATGTAGTCCTTCATCAGCTTGAGGTTGTCGCTCTGCAACTGCCCGACAAAAGTTCTCACTTGCTCCTGGCTAGCCGCGGACGTTGTTTGCATCAACCGGTCGAGTTTAAGGGAATTTGAATGAAGGTTCTTTTGAATGGATTGCTCGAGCGATTTCCGGTCTTGCTGCCAGGAAGTCTGCAAAGCCTCATTGTTGCTGGTCACGGATGACTGGATCATTTTTGATACCTGTTGCTCCGTGAGCATAGGAACCTCCTGAGTTGCGGATTTTTCCTTCATTCCAAAACCGATTTTCAATTCGCCTGGGGAATAGCTGGCGGAAAGTCCCAACAAGCGTGCGGCCACCAGGAAGAACAATAGTGAAGCGGCGATTCCAAGACTCATACGGAAGTAGTTTTCCTTCCAGAGGGGCACATGATTCGAGTCTTCTCCAAAAATAATCGGAGGCGCAATCACTTCTTTATCGTGAAGCCGAGCCATCACCGATTGGGTGAACGACCATTCCTCCAACCGTTTCCTTTCTTCAGGATTCTTTTGAAGATACTCCGCTACTTTCAGTTGCTCGGCGCTGTCCAGTTCTCCGTAGAGATAGGCGATCAGCGTGGCTTCATCCGGTTTATAGTTCATAACCTATTGTTTCTTTTGTAATCTTTCTTCGTTCAAACATTCTCTTCAATGCCTCCAGCCCATAATACATTCTTGACTTTACCGTGTTCTCCGAAATATTCAGTGTCTCTGCTATCTCGCGAAACTTCAATCCTTCGTACTCCTTCATAATTACTACCTCGCGTTGTTCTTCACTCAGTTCCGTCAGACAAGCCTGCAACAAGTCCGTGAGTTCAGTCTGCCGCAGCACACGTTCCGGGTTCTCCCCCCGGTCACCAGACCGTTCCCACGTATAACTGTCCTCCGCTTCACCCGGCCGCAGATCGCTAAGGGAAACCGACCGTTCGCCTTTCTTTTTTCGCAGTTCCTCACGACAGCAGTTCACTGCAATAGCATAGAGCCAGGACCTGAACCGGGCCGCGTCCTGCAGGTAGGCGATGTTCCGGTGCATCGATATAAATGTTTTCTGCGCTGCCTCCATCGCCAAATCGTGGTCATAAAAAAACTTATAACTGAAGTTATAGATACGTTTGTACCATAGTTGCACCAGCTTGCCCTGTGCATGCCGGTCTCCCTCGCGGGCCTGCGAGATGAGAACATCAGAATGCATCATAACGACATCCGGTATGGTTTTGACCACAGAAAACGGTTTGGTTGAGCAAATACAACGTTGTACCCCATAAAGATGGAGGATAGGAGAGAATAGTTTTATTAATAACGACATATTTCAGCTGGTGGTCCGGTGGTCAAACTACTTTGATTTGGGCTAAAGCCCTTTAACATTAACACTAAATTGCCACGGCCTTAAGGCCATGGCAATTTGAAACCACCCACATTGACTTTAGTCAAACCCTACTATTTGGAATACGACCAATAACTGGGAAACAATAACCGGATTATCTTTACGCCTGATGAAGAAACTGATCTCCATAGTCATCCGCTATGTTCCCCGCAAATACCTTCAACTCTTCAGCGGCGTGGGACTTAAAATGCTCGGCATTTTTTATGCGGGAAATAAAGTGGAGTGCCCAATTTGTGGCGGTCACTACAGAAGTTTTTTACCATACGGCCGGATTAATCCCCGTCCCAACGCGTTGTGCCCCTCTTGTCTGTCGCTCGAACGGCACCGGTTAATCTGGG
>JANYKP010000049.1 GCA_025358195.1 Cyclobacteriaceae bacterium | reverse complement strand
TCCGTATGGAACTATTTGATTCGTTAGCTTCCGCTGAGTCAAAGGTTTTTCTATAAACCGGACTCGTTCGATCACGGGCAACGTGTTCCCGTTCGTGTGAGTAGCGTGGTCATCGGGTTATCAAAGAAGTGGCTTACTTAGGATAGCAAAGGATCGGGTCGACAGTCATTGTGATTCATGGCAATTCGAAGGTAGTAGGAATTAAGTAGTCAAGGATCGCCCATTTCAGATTCGGGCCGGGTTGATAGTGTCAATTATCCGCAGTGATACAGAGGTTTGCTAAAGAGGTGAAATGAAAAAACAATATCAGAATAAAGTCTTTCATTATTCCCGGTTGATTATGGTCGCTTCGATACTCGTTGTATCCATATCGGCGTCGAACAGTGGGTTCGCTCAACCCAAAACACGAGCGGTGTCGAAGCAAGGCCCCGCATCTGCAACCTCGGTTGTTATCTCACGGTTTATCAAAGCCATGCAGAATAAAGATTTCAAAACGATAGTTGATCTTACGTACAGCTATCAGGTGCAATTAGATGCTATTCGCCAGCAAAATCCTCGGGCACTTTGGGAACGGAAAACGCAAGAATTCTATCACAAGAAGGTTGGTACTCTCACTCAGGAGTCAAGTTTTTGGGGGAACTATAGCCTAGGGTTCGGAACTTTGACGGGTGATCCCGCTCAAAACTTTAGAATAATTACGTCCTTCCTGCCCCAATGGAGCGGCTGGCAGATTTCGGAAACAAGATACGACACTGTTACCAATATGAATCTGGAACGATTCGCTCAGGTAACAGTATATGTGATGGTAGAGTATCCACTTAAAGAAGGAATGCAGGTTCCTCCGCTACTAGGTCAAAAATTTCTAAAAAGCACAATGCTCAAATTCGAGCTAAGAAGTAATCTTGTAGAGAATGTATTTCAGGTCGACGATCTTAATACTTTTTGGCAAAGGCCATACCCTCCATCCGCCACAAAGGTGCTGGAAGATAAACTCAAGGCCGATTTACTTAGCGGCACGAGTAGTGCCATTCCTGAGTTGGAAAATCTAATAGGTGAGCAGGCGCTAGAAACATATCTTTTAGAGGTCGCGGCAAATCCACCGGCAAACGGTTTGGTCTTTGATCGGGCTATCCAATACCTAGCGGCGCGACATGTGAAGGATGTCGTACCGCTCATTCTTAAGAGGGCTGAGGCTATTTCGCACGAATGGGCCACCCCCGACCGAGATCTCATGAAAGTCCTTAAACAGATAAGACGTACCGAATATCCCACAGTTGATTTCATAAAGAAACGAATGGCCGTCAAAATTAAGAAATTGGACGGAGGAGCATTCTCTCAAGAGATCAGCGATCCAGACGTTTACGTTTACCTTGATGTTCTTGCGTCAATAGATGACGCTGGTTGGAAAAGTTTTCCCTACGCGAATATAAGGGGAATTGTCGATGAATTGGATGAGAAATACGTCAATGCGTCCATTGTCGGTCCCGATGCGACAACGAGTGCATCTAGGTTTTTTGCGTCTTTTAGGCCATGCACAACCGGCTTGTTCGGAAGGCCCGTATGTTTTACGAACATCGACTATAAGGGAATAAGAGTCGTTGATCCGTGGACAATAGTAGTCGATGGTAATATCAACGAGCGTGCGGATGTTTCGACTCAGCGCCGACCCACTGGAAAGTTTGAGCTTACGCTCTATCGCACACCAACTCAGCCGCAGAAATGGATGATGAGGGATATTAAGGGGGAAGGCGGTAAGCGATTCAGCGGTAGCAGACGTTTCTGACCAACCTAGTTCGGCATCAAGGGGGAATATATTAGAAGACCTGATTTCGATAGAAAACGAATTGATCCGAGCGCAGATCAACGGTGACAAGTCGGTCTTCGAGAAATATCTGGCCGACAACTATGGTTTCTTTGATGCTGGAATGCACAAATCTATGGATCGGACAAAAGCTATTTCCAAGATAAAGGCTAATTCAACTTTCTCAAAGACTTGCGGAAACTATCAGCTGATACCGGAAGGTGATAAAGC
>JANYKP010000045.1 GCA_025358195.1 Cyclobacteriaceae bacterium | reverse complement strand
CTTCACTATTCGACATTCAATATTCAAAATTCTGCATTGTAATTCTCTGAATTATTCAATCACCGGAATTGTGATTACGTTGACTTCAACATTCAATATTCTTCATTCATTATTCTGCATTGAAATTTTCCGAAATTACTCACTCACCGGAATTGCAATCAGGTAGCTCTTACCCTTTCTCACCGTAAGTCGTTCCCCCCGCAGCCAGGGATTATGACGCTTCAGGAGTTTGTAATTGATTCCTTGCTGTTGGGCGAACGCAATGAGATCCTTGATGGACTCCAAAAAGTCGTTGGGCTATTGTGACAAAAGCACAATAATGAATGACGAATGACGAATATTGAATGTTGAAGTGAATTCAGCTACTTCACTATTCAACATTCGTCATTCAAAATTCTGCATTGGAATTTTCCAAAATTACTCACTCACCGGAATTGCGATCACGTAGCTCCTTCCCTTCCTCACCGTAAGTCGTTCCCCCCGCAGCCAGGGATTGTGACGCTTCAGGAGTTTGTAATTGATTCCTTGCTGTTGAGCGAACGCAATGAGATCCTTGACGGACTCCGTTACCTGAACGTGACGAAGTTTCTCCCGCTGATAGAGGTGCTCCTGCTTTAATTTAAATCCGTACTTCTGCGGATTTTCCACGATTTCTTTGATGGCAATAATTCTGAATACGTACCGCGAAGTTTCATCATTCAGATGCAGATCATAGTATGATTTTACATTTTGGTTTTCGAGCGATCTGTTCACTCCGCTCATGCCACGATTGTACGATGCAGCGGTGAGTGTCCAACTTCCAAATTTTCCGTGCGCTTGCTTTAAATATTTACATGCTGCGACTGTTGCCTTTATCGGGTCATAGCGTTCATCCACTTCATTAGTGATCTCCAGTCCAAATTCTCTCCCGGATGTTTTCAGGATTTGCCAGAATCCCACTGCTTCCTTTGGAGAAACATCATTCAGCAACGCTGATTCAATCAGGGGCAGGTACTTGAAATCAGGGGGAATTCCGTTTTTTTCCAGCACCGAATCTATTTGTGGCAGCCAACGATTGGCACGTTTCAGTAGAAACAACGTGTTGCTGTGCCAATACGTATTGATCTGCAACTCCTTATCAAAGCTCTCACGAACATCCGGCATGGTCAATGGAACCGGTTCGCCTGCAAAGGAAACCTCTTCTGGGATGTCGATGGATAGCGCCGGTGATAGTTGGGGCCCAGCCCCCATTTCTTCAAGGGCTATCTCTTTATCCGAAATCAAATTTTTCTCGGTGGTCCCACGCACCCCTTTATAGGTGATATAACCAAACAGAATAACTAACGCAGCGATAGAAATAAATAATGACAAATCTTTCATGTGTTAATAATTTACATGGAAGGCCACCCTATCTTGGGTGAGCGTAAATCACAGCTCATTTCATCAGAAGTTAGGTGACAAGAGATACTTCGCGTAGAAGTCATCAATTACTTTCACGGCATCTTCCGGAGTATCAACCAAATTGAATAAATCCAAATCCTGCTTGTTGATCATCCCTTCCGTTACCAATACTTTTTTTATCCAGCCAATCATACCGCCCCAGAATTTCTTCCCCACCAATACAATCGGAAAACGACCGATCTTCTTGGTTTGAATCAACGTCAAGGCTTCGGTCAATTCATCCATGGTACCAAATCCCCCGGGCATCACAATAAACCCTTGAGAATATTTTACAAACATGACTTTTCGTACGAAGAAATAATCAAACGTAATCAGCTTATCCGGGTCAATGAATGGGTTGCCTTTTTGTTCATGCGGCAAATAAATATTCAATCCCACCGATTTCCCGCCCGCCCGCATGGCGCCCTTGTTGCCGGCCTCCATGATGCCTGGTCCCCCGCCAGTTACTACGCCATAGCCATGTTGAACCAATTTATAGGCAATGTCTTCCGCCGTTTTATAGTAAGGATGCCCCGCTTTCACACGGGCCGATCCGAAGATGGTAACGCATGGACCGATCTTGGCAAGCTTCTCAAAACCCTCTACAAACTCACTCATTACCTTGAAGATCACCCACGAATCCGAGCTTTTTATCTCTGCCCAATCTTTGTCTTTAAATGCTTTGCGAATGCGATGTTCTTCTTCCAGCGCCTGCTTGATCAGGTCCTCTCCATTTTTCTTTTTCTTCGTTGCCATAGTTTTTCTTTCCAATACAACGTCGAAGATAAAGAAATGATCGTAACTAATTGTTTCATCGAAGGCATGGGGTGTACGACAGTTTTGTGGATTAATTACAGGTTCACGCTAAAACGCAAAGGCTATCGTACACCCAAGGCATGGTACCGTACCCAGGGGAAATGGTTTTTGTATTTATGGTACTGCTGACTCGATGATTGCCGTGGCTACCTCACCCACCCTGGAATAATGCCTCTAAAGCACTTTCCAAATCTGTAAACTTAAACGTAAAACCCGTTTTCTGAATTTTTTCCGAGGAAACATTGCTCCCATTCACCACAATATCTGTCATCTCACCGATCACGATACGGAGAACAAATGCCGGCACCGAAGGAAGCAACAGGGGCCGATTCAAAACTTTGGCCAACG
>JANYKP010000543.1 GCA_025358195.1 Cyclobacteriaceae bacterium | reverse complement strand
CTTCGCCTTGCTTACTTCGTGAATAAGGTCAGTGCCTGCCATATCCGGTAAGGTATAGTCCAAAATGATGCAATCATAATCTTCCTTACCAACGAGCTCAAGGGCACGCTTGCCGGTTTCGGCGATGGTGATCTTTATCTTGTCATCCTGGTGCATTTTTGCAATCTGCGAAGAATCAATTTCGTTATCTTCCACAATCAAAATGCTCTTCATCTCTTTTTTATCGTTGCAAATAATATCGTCGAATAGTTCGTTCAGCAAATCATTGTCCAACGGTTTAAGCAGGAAGCTGCGGGCTCCACGTTTTAACGCCAGCATACGGTTCTCTTCACCTGAAATAACATGAATGGGAATATGACGATACGTCAGATCATTGCGCAGCATGTCAATGACTTTCCACCCACTCGTGTCGGGTAACTTCACATCCAGCGTTATGGCAATCGGAAAGAATCGATTAACGAAATCGAAAACTTCCAGGTAGTTAGTTGCAATGATTGCCTTTAACCCTTTTTCATGCGCTTTTTCTACCATGATCTTTCCGAAGCGCAGGTCATCTTCGACCACCAGTATCACCTTGTCATTAGCTTGAATATGGCTCCGGTCATCCCCAGCGTCGTTAATCATCTCATTAACAACATCCATATTCCCCACATCAATCCCCTCATTCGTAATTCGGAGAGAGCCTAAGAGATTATTTCGCCTTTCTTCCGTGTCTATCTGCAATTGTCTAATGCTCTGGGGGCGTACTTGCGCCAAAATGCTTGGAACGTTTTCTAACGGCAAGAAGAGTGTAAACGTACTGCCCTGACCAACCTGACTTTCCAACTCAATGGTACCACCCAACAATTCGGCTAAACCCCGGCTTATGGATAACCCTAAACCCGTGCCTCCATATTTACGGCTGGTAGAACCCTCCGCCTGCTGGAATGCTTCAAAAATAATGAGTTGCTTTTCCTGCGGGATGCCGATACCCGTATCGCTAATAGAAAATGAAACAACTTTCACGGCATCATCAAGATTACTATTGCCTGGCTTCCACGTGCGCTTCGCCTCCATAATTTTGAGCGACACTTCACCTTTTTCCGTGAACTTAAATGCATTGGAAAGAAGGTTCTTCAGGATCTGATTCAATCGCTGAATATCAGTCTCCATGGAGGCCGGCAGGTCAAAGTCGGTTTCAATGCTGAACTTAAGATTCCGCGCTTCCGAAATCGGCTTAAAGGTAGTCTCCACAAAAGAAGCGATCTCGGAGATTCGTACGGTAGCGATGTTCGCAGATATAAAGCCCGACTCAATTTTGGACAGGTCAAGGATATCATTAATTAGTTGAATCAGGTCGTCACCGCAGGAGTGGATCGTTTTCGCATACCGGATCTGACGGTCATTAAGATTGCCTTCCGCATTTTCATACAATTGCTGGGCAAGGATCAACAAGCTGTTCAGCGGGGTTCTTAATTCGTGCGACATGTTCGCCAAAAATTCAGACTTGTATTTGGATGTAAGCGTAAGCTGTTCGGCCTTTTCTTCCAATGACCTCCTCGCCTCCTCCACTTCCTTATTCTTGGCCTCCACTTCATCTTTTTGTTTTACCAGCAGCAACGCTTTGTCCTGCAATTCGTCATTGGTAATCCTCAATTCCTCCTGTTGGGTCTTAAGCTCGCCCGCCAGTGATTGTGACTGCTCCAGTAACTCCTCTGTTCGTGTATTGGTCTCGATGGTGTTCAATACGATACCGATACTTTCGGTTAACTGGTCGAGGAAGTCAAGGTGCGTTTCATTGAATGAATCAAGGGATGCCAGTTCAATCACAGCCTTCACTTTGTTCTCGAAAAGCACGGGCAGAATGATGAGGTTAGAGGGCTTTGCCTTGCCCAGACCGGAATTTATTTTGACATATCCATGCGGAACGTTCGTCAGCAATATCTTTTCCTTTTCAAAAGCGCATTGACCCACGAGCCCTTCGCCGATCGAAAATTCTTTGGGAATATTCTTTTCCTCTTTGTACGCATAGGCCGCAAACAATTTTAGTTTAACGTTTTGTAGTGTGTCATCCGTTTGCAAAATGTAAAAGGCGCCGTAGTGCGCAGAAACCACCTGGGCTAATTCTGACAAAATCCGTTTTGTCACCGTATTCAAATCTTTTTGACCCTGTAACATCTGCGTGAACGCTCGAAGGAGAATTTCTACGCATCGCCAAGGAAGTAAACTACATGGTGAAGCTTATGATCACCGATTTCTTCCGGCATCTGCTGCGACAAGTTCCCTTTCGACACCGAACTGATAACGTGTGCAATTTCGATCGTAGGGTGTACGAGGTCGGAGATTAGAACGTTAAGCGAATTGACACCATGACTCCAGGAACCTTTGGTACTGGGTAGTTCGATACGTTGCGTGAGTTTACCTTCCTTACCAATGGTATTACCGGCACGGGTAAACTCGAGCATCATTTTCTCATTAAGTGAAATCACTTCGTTGAGGGTATCATAAATTTTTCCATTCACGCCAACTCCATCAATCGGCATGCGCACGGTAAAATTTCCGTTTCTTACTTCAGTGAGTACGCGCAGCAGTTCTCTTGAATTGTGAACATCGGTTAATAGATCGTGATGACTGGTTTCGGCATGACCGTTGGTTGACGCCTTTTTAATTTTCCTTTTTTCACGACCGTTTTCAAGAACCTGTTCATTGGGTTTATTTTGTTTCCCTGAATCTTTTGTTCTCATGACTCGAAGTTTAGGTTTTAAAAGTAAAGAGAAAGTGTCTGAATTTCATAGGAATAAAGGGGCAGCTTTGTTATTTGGCACGTTCGGGCCGTCACACCATTTTTGTGCCACGGAGAAGCCCCGAATTTCGATGGCACGGGAAATTTTGATGAATTGCCACAAAGTCAGTTTTTGCCCCCTACATTTTTGTATTTCGGATGACTTTTTTTGCGTTCTGGCGAAATTTATTTAATTTTTTGAAGGGTGGGTAATAAGAAAAGCAGGGAGGAGTAAACCGGCTCTTCAGGTGGTATGATTCTTTACTTCTTCATTGGATATTCAGCATTCTACATTTCAAAATTTCAGCATTGATTATCTTCTCTTAATTCCTCCCACATTACTGTCAAACCGGTGTTTTCTTCGGCTCCGCTTTCACGGTCTCCGGCTTCTCTCCGATTATTGTCTTGTGGATATGAAATAAACGATAGGCCAGCAACTTGCCTCCATCCTGATAGTCATTCTTTCCCATCCGAAGTGTGCCTTGACTCATAATCGCAGTTCCATCAACCGATTGTACGGAGTAGTTTATTTCTATTGCATCATTGGTCTCAGAAAATTGAACGGAAACGACAGGCGCATTATTCCCACTGGCAAAGTCCAGATTACAATTCTTCAATTCATCCAGAATATCCTGAGCACCCTCCGATTCTAATTGACCACGTACTTCTAACCGGAAGCTCATCGTCAAATCTGAAAAGGGAACCAATTGCGGAAATTTTTTATAGAACTGTAACGTCCAGTCTTCTTTCTCCTCGTCGCTGGAGCTGGCAAGCGCCAATCCTTCGAAGACCCTGGCGTACAGCAAACTTTGATATTCATCTGCGGCTTCAGCATCCGCTAAGACTTCCTGAAAACATTTTGTTGCTTCCCGCTCGTTCCCTTCTGCCAGGTAAAGTTTGCCAAGAAAGTAGCGGATGTATTTTTTGAGCCGTGGCCGCTTATCCGTTACCAGCATTTTTTTGTACACATCAATAAAATATTCGTTACCAAATCCATCGATCACCGACCCTATTTCGTCAAACGTGATCAGGTTCTCGGAGGAGAATATGGAATAGATAACTTGTTCACGCTCCGGGTTTTCGGCCACCAGCGAGGCCAGTAATAATTTATAGTGATGAATCTCGAGGGAGTATTTTACCCAACGGTACCAGTTGACAGGGTTAAGCCAGAACCACCATTGATCATTCTCAAAAAAATATTCCTTCTCAAATTGCAATTGATTAATATAATTCATGGAAGCCACCGACAGATTGTATTGTTCCTGCCCCCAGGTGGTGCCGATGTGTAACTACTGAAAACGAGATGCTTTGTTTGTACGCTCCTGGCTTTCGGCAGTCAATCCTTCATAGTGCTGAGCCCGCGCCAACCCAATACAATGCCATCCATACCCTGGTGTGGAACCTTGTTTATCCAGAACCGTCCGCAGGAGTGTGTCAGCAGCTTCCGGATGTCCGCGATACGTGTTTAACGTTCCACGCATATAGTAATATTCCTTGGTGGTTTTTTCGGGACTAAATTCCCGTTGCTCCGCTTCTTTAAAGAATTCATCGGCCATCTCCAGTTCCCCCATGGCCAGCTTGAATTCAGCGTAGTTATTGCTGGAATAGGCATCATTCTGTATCAGCACATTATAAAAGTAATTAGCCGAATCAATTTCAAGCTTGTAGTCCTCAATCATGGCCTTGTAATGATACGTGCCGAGGTATTGACGATTGAGGTAGGACGGATCAAACAATCCTATATTGAGCGGTAGATCATTGGAGATTTTTATCAGCGCAGAATCAAGGTACCGATTGGCCATATTTACATTTTCACGCACCGAGTTTCTTAAAAATCCGAATTGTGTGGATGTGTAAACTCTGTTTCGATGATAAATCCAGGCGATCGTATTATAGGCACTTACATTTTGCTCCAGTTGAAAATTCCGGTCGACCACGTGACGCAGTACCTCGATGGCCTTATCCGGCATCTCAACATTCTGATAACTCCGGTCAAGTAAATACGCAATCAAACCGTAGTCACGGTGATACTTGTACGCATCACTATACACAACATAATTATTGCTTCGGGTTCGCAGCTGTTTGTCATAATCCATTTCAATCAGGCGGAGCGCACGCTTCAAAGGAACGATCGCCTTGGTAAATCCCAACTTATCATTGGCCCGAAAAAAAAGGTAGGCGCCCTGGTACAGATGGCCCACGAAGTACGTGCTGTCCCGCCGAATGAAGCTGCGTGACTTCTCCAGTGTTTTATCATTCAGGAATGAAAGTCCTTCCCGTTCACCGTCAATGGCGGCGCGTTCACTGCGTTGAGCAAAGGTCCTGGCTGGAAGCAGACACGCACACATCACGAGGAAGCTGCAGAGGACCCGATAAGAACACGTGACGCGCTTCCCCATAGCACTACGCTTTTGAATTGATGCCAAGTTTCGCAAGGCGATTGACTTCTATATCTACAAGTTGCTGCAACGCCACTCGTGAAGCCTCACGGTTACGGAAAATTAGTCGGTGATGCAGAACGGGTTGTGCCAACGCACGAATATCATCTTCAATTACATACGTTCGTTGATTCACGAGCGCCCATGCTTTCAGACACTTAATAAAGATGATTCCGCCACGGGTAGAACAACCAAGCGCTATATCCTGATGATGACGGGTTCCTTGAACCAATTTGACGATCGATTTAACAATCTCCTGATGCAGGTAAACGTTCTCCGCCTCCTGCTGCAAGTTGATAACATCATTGTACGTAAGCACCTGCTTCACAGAATTTTTAACATCTCCGATCTTCAGGTAATTATTATAAATGTCCAACTCCACCTCTTCGGTTACATACCCAAAAGTAATTTTCATAAAAAAACGATCAAGCTGCGCTGCCGGCAATGGATAGGTGCCTTCCATTTCAATAGGGTTTTGGGTGGCGATTGTAAAGAAGAACTTGTCGAGCTGGAAGGTAGTGTCACCGGCTGAAATTTGGTTCTCGGCCATGCACTCCAGCAATGCGCTTTGGACCTTTGGCGATGCACGGTTGATTTCATCAGCCAAAAGAACATGAGTAAACAGGGGCCCTTTCTTGAACACGAAATCTTTTTTCTCTTCATCAAAGATATACGAGCCGATCAGGTCCATTGGCAACAGATCCGGTGTGAACTGAATACGTTTGAACGCGACACCACCACCCGTTGCGTGATTGATGCCATCGGCACCTTCTGAAATTGACAGCGCCAGTGTTTTGGCTAAGACGGTTTTTCCGGCTCCCGGATTATCTTCCAATAGAATATGACCGCGGGCCAGCAAGGCCGTGACGACGTATTTAATTTCTTGCGGTTTCCCACGAATAATTTTTTCAATGTTTTGCGACAGCGTCAGGAGCTTCGCGCTGTGGCTACTGGTGAGAGGATTATCGGTCATAACGGTAATTGATTTTCTTGTTCATTTTTTTCTGATTGCGTAAAGTAACGGCTGGCAAGAAGAATGTTGAAGTAATTCATGGCGAGCGTGAAAAATCCTTTGGTCTTCCTCACCGCCGGGCCGAACCCACCGGCAAAGCGGCTGATGGTATCCGTGTCGCCAGGGAGGAACGTGCCGACACCATATTTAAGACGCAAGTAAATATGCATGAATTGCTCAAATCCCGCATGAAAGACGGGGTCAATTTTTGTTCTTGCGTAGTCCAACGGCGTTTCATTGGTCCGCTCGACTCCGGCCATATGGAATTGATATAACGCAGACCGGTAGACGCTGTCGGCTTTTGATTTTGGATTGGTTGTAAACCTTGACCGCAGGGTCAGGTAAATCAAATAGAAGAGTGGCAGAAGGAAAATCAAAAGAATCATCGTGCCGGTTATTTTTCCGGCTAACATTAAAATCTCCTGCCAGGTCATTCCGTTTTCTTCCTTCGTCGTATTCTTTTTCGTTACCGCATCTTCCTTCTTGGTTTTTTCTTTTGGTTTGATGTGGATCTCGTCAGCAATGATCGGTACCGGAAATGCGGCTACCTGGCTTTCAATAGGTACTCCTCTTCTTGGCGGGAGAATTACTTTTGCCTCATCTTTATAGGAGACAACAATCACCGAATCGCCTGGCTGGATGGCAGAAAGGGTTGTATCTTTTTTGTCATATAAAATCCTGCAAATCGATGCATCAATCGGGCGTTCAAATGATTTATTCAATTGATATGCCTCATCAAAATAAATAATGTTGGTAAAAGATACATCCAGACGTTTCCGCTTCAGATCCGGGGCGGATACTGCTTTTGCATTCAGTACAAGCCACGGCTGTGGTGGCGGAAGGGGCGGCGTACCATCAGGCCGGGGGGCGCCTTGCTGTTCTTCATTGCCAATGGTCATGTCAAAATCCAGCCAGCCGTAACCTGGGAAATACACCTGCGTCCATGCATGCGCCTGGCTTGCATAAAACCAATACCATCCCTTGTTCTTGTCACTCCTGTTTATCGTAGCAAAGCCGGTGGTGAAACGGGAAGGAATTCCCAGGGCGCGAAGCATCAAAAGAGAGGCGCCAGCATAGTACGTGCAGTATCCCGCATGTGTCTTAAATAAGAAATTATCGAGCATGGAAGCATTGGGAATATTGGGATCATCAACGCCGCCGGGTTTCAGGGTATATCTGAAAATGCGTTTTCCGTCTTCATCTCTCTGTAAAAAGTGGTCGCGTACCGCGATGACTTTGTCAACCGGTCGTGTTACATTCTTTGTCAGGGTGTACGAGAGTTTGGAAATAGAATCATAGAGTGGACCTGAAGGTAATTCCGTATAGTACGAATAAAAAGTAGAGTCAACATTTCTGTAGCCATTCACATTTCGCAATTCTTCAAACCGTTCTTCCTGGTAGGCCTCCAGCATCGGATTGGAAGAGGGGTTGTAAACAAAGTATGCATTGTTCAGTTCGGACGCATAGGATTTAATTTTATATGCTGATATAAACGTTTTTTGAAAATCCTTTTCAACCGGGATGGTTTGGCAATAAAACGCGCTAGCCGGAGCAAGTAATGAATGCTTCCAGGTGCTCGATGCAAGATATACCTCTGCCTCCACCACGACTCGTTTTTTCTTCGCCAGGGAATTCCGGATGACCGAACTGTCTTCTTTTGCATGATACATCGCCAACTCCGACGGGTCAGCATTAAATTCATCAAAAAAAGGAACCGCTACATCCCGGATAAAGGTCTCTCGTACCGGGTCATACTTAGTCAAATAATGATAAACAAAATACAAGGGTTTCGGATTGCCATCCGGAAAGTAATTATTGAGTTTACTACAGAACATTAACCGGTCGGATTGACTCATCTTTGAGTTGATCTTCATGGTGTCTTTCAATCGATACCCGTCATCCTTTCCATCCGGGCGTTTTTCCATTAAGCCAAATCGCTCATCATACTCACCATCCATTTTTTCAGAACCTTCCTTGTTTTCTTTAGCACCGCGTGCTGCGAGTTCTTTTTCCACGGCCTGGAGGTCCTTCTTGAAAATGCGTTCAACAAAAACAAACGCCAGTACTACGAGGATCAGGAAAAGAGAAAACCGAAGCAAAAGCCGTCCGGATTTTTTTAGGTCCATTTCCAACGTCTCCGTCAGCAAGGGCGACAGGAACAACATGTACAATCCATAGACCACCACCGGAACAAGATGAAGCAGCATGTAGGTGAGACTTATGTCAATGGTGTTGGAGATAGCCACCAGGGTAGTGACAGCGAGGACTCCAAAGAGGATGATGTAGGAATATTTCACCCGTACCAGGAGGAATCCGAAGAGCCAGCCGAACAGGAACAGCGCAGAATACAATTGGAATTTGGCAGTGGCATAAAAAACATCAAACTCGCCGGGAAGTTTAACGATGATTCGCTCCGCGATCCAATATGCCAGCCACAATCCAGCGAACGTCACAATCCAACGAGCACGGAAGAAATAAAGGGAATAGGCTAGCAGAAGGCCAGCGGCAAAATACAGTGTCTGAACAGGAATGCCCTCGGTAAAGGCCGTATAGGAAAAGTTAATGAACCGAAGGGTGATATATCCGATGACAACCGTGGGCAAAACAACAAAGACCCAACGGATGAGTAATTGCATAATCCTGTCTCGCATGATCGCCTGTTGAATCATTGGATTTCTATTGAACGAATTACCCAACCATTGCCCCGCTGTTTTAGCACATGTTCCATTTCATTTTCATTTTTTTGCAGGCGGCTGCGCAGTGACGAAACAAACCAGGGTTTACGAAGCTTGTCGTAGGGCTGTTTTTCCGGCCGAAAAAAAACATCCTGAAGCTTTATCTGAAAGGGGGAAGGGATTGCATCGGATAACTTTACGACGACCACCGGAATGTTGACCGCCAGGTTGCGTAAGAGCAGTTCAAGTTCAGCAACCGGCGTCAGGGCGGACAAGCAAACGAAGGCTGCTTTGGTTGGCGCGACAAAAATATTAGGCGTTTTCCCGTGTTGCCAGTTTGCTGCCGTGATTTGAAACAATTCGTTTTTCTTGTCGCTCATCCCCGAAAGTTTAGGGACTTCCTGGTCCTGCGGAATGCGGACGTCATAACCATTTTTTTGCAGTGCTTCGAAAAGGTTGCGCACCTTGTCTTTATACACATTCAATAATTCGGTGTCAAAAATTCCACCCTGCAAATTGAATCCATCATAGAAACTGGCATAGAAATATAAATGGGAAGCATAGGGATCTTTCGTTTCGGGAACACGTACTACAAGCTGCCCGCTCTTGGCGTAGATTTTCCATACGATCCGCCGGATATTATCACCGGTTTCAAATTCTTTGTAGTTAATGTACTCGCCTTCTACGCGCTTGGGTATTTCGATCCTGTGCTTTTGTTCCTCCGTAGTATTGGGTTGCGCCTTGACCCCTTGTTCCTTCAGTTCCTTGGGTAAGGTGTAGAGTTGCTGTGAAAATGGAAGTGTATAGGGTAGGGCGATGAGATTGAACATATCACAAAAGGTGATGTGTACTTCTTCCACATCATAGATTCCACGATCATGGAGAAGGGTTTTTCCGGTTCCCCGAATAGCCTTCCTTAACAATCCACCTCTTTTATACACATCTGCGTCCAGCATGATCGTGTCGGAAAGTTTTTTTTCAGCGAAAATAAGTCGTGCGCGGACCGTACCTAGTAACGGTCGAATAACTCTGCCCGTCAGCGTGACAGCCAGTGGAGCAAATCCGGCCTCCGCCCGCTGACCATCCCCAAACTGAATCTGAACACCCACCCGCCTATTGTTAACACTATATATAAAGAGCATCCATGCGAGGACCGCCATAAGTACACTAACGCTAAAAAGGCCGAGAATTGTCCATTGAATGATCACTAAAAACTGGTGCATGACAATCCACAGATTGGAATCATCCTGCCCGTACTGTGTTTTCAGCCAAAGGCCGCCCAACCAAAGCACCAGGATGGTAAGGACAAATTGCCACCGGACAACCAAGTAGTTTATCCAATGGAAGAAAGAGACGCGCAAGAAAGGGGATTTAACCAACGTAATAAATGACAGACGGTTAGAATTGGAAAATATAAATATAATAAGAGTATTAAAAAAGGTGGTCAGACACCGCGTCGAGACATCGAATCAGTGAATCCTTTTAGACATATGGTCTAAATTCATGTAATCTCCCTCGTACCTTACAACGATTTCTGACCCTCTCTGTGAGCGAAAGGAAGGCGTGAAGCGAAATTGTGATATCCGTTTAACTTTAAGTTGAAATCATTTCTTGTATGTGGTGGCAATACGCATTGGTTTTTATAGGCGCCCTTCTGGTGGATGTCGTACCGTTGCCCTTGCCGCCAGCTTTTACAGTGATGGTCTTTCTGCAGATCGTGTATGACTTGAATATCTGGGCCGTTATTGGCATTGGTGTAGCCGGCTCAATCCTGGGCAGGTATATCCTGACACTTTATATTCCCAAACTCTCTGGAAAAATGTTCAAGCCGGCGAAGAATGAAGATGTACAATTCCTTGGAGAGAAGATGAAGGAGAAAGGTTGGAAGAGCCAGGGGCTGATCCTGCTCTACTCGCTGCTGCCCTTGCCTACCACGCCACTCTTCATTGCCGGGGGCATGGCGAAGATGAAGCCCATTTATATTATTCCCCCTTTCATCATCGGTAAACTGATCAGCGATATGGTGGCCGTGTTGTTGGGCAAATATGCGGCAGAAAACGTTAACGGTCTGATGGATGGTCTGGTGTCCTGGAAATCGATTTCCGGATTCGCTATAGGAATATTTTTAATTTTTGTTTTACTGTTCGTTGATTGGCGCACATTGCTTCAAAAAAAGAAGTTTACGCTGAAGTTTACAATAATGAAATGATTTCTTAAAACGGCTGCCATCCGTCGGATGCCCAATTCTTTAAAATAGTTCAGGATGATGTTCGTCATAAAAAATAGGGGATTCATCTAAGGTAAAAGTTATTTCAGAACAATCTGGAAAAAAGCTATTAACGGCATGAGGTTTTCTGATTTTATAAAAAACTAATTTTCGTTTAACAATTTTTAAAACAAGGAGGTATTTATGGGAGATGAAAGAAGCCAAAATCAATCAGAGGTGGTTGAGGAGGAAAGCAACGAGGGCAATCAGACCGAGGGTCAGCTCCGGGATGAAACGCAGCATGAAGACAAAAGCGGAAATCGGAATGAGCACGAAGATGATATCCCGGGACAAGAAAGGAATCAGGAAGATGTAGAAAACCGTGACCAAAGTGACAACCTGGGTCAGGGAGACGAAGGTGGAGGTGGCAACCTGGCCAACTCAGTAAAATCCCAGAAAAAGGTTAAAAAAAGTGATCCAGAAAGTCGGCCGAATAGCAGGACTTCCGTAGAAGAGGAAACCGAGGAAGAAGTTGCCAGTTAATTCTTCAATGTCTTAAAAGAAAGGACGGCTGTCAGTGCCGTCCTTTCTTATTTTGAAAACACGCTGTCATTTGAGATTTAGGGATCGTAGATATTCTTCCCCTAAGAAGATAATTTACTCCAATCCGCAATTAACAGTTTCAAATTTAATTAACGTTTTTCATGACGTTAATCATCAAAACAAATTACCCGAATGAGTGCATTTCAAATTGCCACGGCCTTAAGGCCGTGGCAATTTGGGGGATTCTTACGCACTCTTGCGCTCTTTTTCATCCAACGGAATGATCGTCGGCTCGTCCAACGTCATGATGGGTTGATGAAACTGCTCTTCTTCCGTGGATCCTTTTAACGCCGCCGTAGACGCCATCCCGGCAGTCACCGCTTCTTGAACCGCATCAAAATAGCCGGTTCCTACAAAGGCCTGGTGGCGAACGGCCTTAAATCCAACTTGCTGTAGTGCAAATTCGCGTTCCTGCAAATGTGAATATCCTAACATCCCCTCATTGAAGTAAGCGTTGGCAAGTTCAAACATACTGGTGTTCAATGCATGGAACCCGGCCAGGGTGATAAACTGGAATTTATATCCAAGCGCCGCCAACTCCTCGCGGAATGTCAGCATCTGGTTGGTGTTAAGTTTACGTGCCCAATTAAAGGATGGTGAACAATTATAAGCAAGAAATTTATCAGGGAAGCGGGCCTTCACTGCCTGGGCAAATTCCCTCGCTTCACCCAAATCCGGGTGTGACGACTCGCACCAAATCAGATCAGCATAAGGAGCGTACGACAAACCGCGTGCGATAGCCTGCTCAATGCCATTCTTAACCTTGAAAAATCCTTCATGTGTCCGCTGACCGTGAATAAATTGCTGGTCGCGCTCATCAACATCGCTGGTCAAGAGGTTGGCCGCATCGGCATCGGTCCGTGCAATGATCAGGGAAGGCACACCCATTACATCGGCAGCGAGACGTGCTGCAATTAGTTTATCGATTGCCTCGCGTGTAGGGACCAATACCTTGCCACCCATGTGTCCGCATTTTTTCGCAGAAGAAAGCTGATCTTCAAAGTGAACCCCCGCCGCACCTGCTTCAATCATGGCTTTCATTAACTCAAAAGCATTCAGGTTTCCGCCAAAGCTAGCTTCGGCATCTGCAATTATCGGAGCCAGCCAGTGTACGTTTTCATCTGTTCCTGACACCGACTGGATTTGGTCAGCCCTCAACAAGGCATTGTTAATTTTTCTCACCGCGGCTGGAACGCTGTCGGCCGGGTACAAACTTTGATCCGGATACATTTGACCGGCAAGATTCGCATCTGCCGCCACTTGCCATCCGCTGAGATAGATTGCTTTCAATCCAGCCTGCACTTGCTGTATTGCCTGATTGCCCGTCATGGCACCTAATGCCGATACCGGAGCTTCCTGATGCAACAGTTCCCAGAATCGCATAGCCCCCAAACGCGCCAGGGAATATTCAATTTTTACTGAGCCGGAAAGTTTTATTACATCTTCTGCCGTGTAAGGACGCTTGATCCCCTTCCAGCGGGCATTTGTTTTCCAATCCTGCTCCAACTGCGCGATCCGTTCTGTTTTTGTTGCCATAAAATAAACTGTTTGTTAGTGTGTGTTTGAAATTTGATTTATTGATTTATTAATCCAGGTACTCGTAAGCTTTGATCGTGAGGAAGTCCTCGAAAAGTTCGTTTACGACAAGAGCATCCAGAATGCTACGTGCCTGCTGCAAATGCCCCGTGTCTTTCATGCCTTGACTGATTTTTAAATATTCTTCTTCTCTTGTTTGGTAGTACAGGCCTTCCGTTACTGGCCGTCCATCATCCAGCGTCGTGCCTTCATGATGGACCCATTGCCAGAGTTGTGCGCGGGATATTTCGGCCGTCGCTGCATCTTCCATCAGGTTGTAAAGGGCCGCCGCACCCACACCCCGCAACCATGACTCGATATACAAAAGCGCTACATTGATGTTGGTCCGGAAACCTGCTTCGGTAATAGTTCGGTCAGTTGCTTTGATATCCAGCAATTGTGCCTCTTTAACGACAAGGCTTTTCAGCATTACTTGTTTCTGATGTGGATTGGTTCCAAGTTTTTTATCAAATACTTCTTTGGCCACTGCTACTAGTTTTGGATGGGCAACCCATGTACCGTCATAGCCGAAACCGGCTTCACGTTCCTTGCCGGCCCGTACTTGTTCAAATGCTTTTGTGTTAATGGCTTCATCCTTACTGGGAATGAATGCCGACATTCCCCCGATGGCGTGTGCACCTCTTTTGTGACAGGTCTTAACCAGGAGCTGGGCATAGGCCTGCATGAAGGGCACCGCCATGGTTATGCGCGAACGATCGGGAAGGATAAAATCCGGATGGCGCCTCATCTTTTTTATGATACTGAAAATGTAATCCCATCTTCCCGCATTCAGGCCCGCAAGGTGTTCACGTAGTTCGTAGATGATCTCTTCCATTTCAAAGGCAGCCAGAATGGTCTCGATTAAAACTGTTACTTTAATCGTACCGCGTGGTATCCGCATCAAATCCTGCGCGATACTAAAGACATCGTTCCAGAGCCTTGCTTCCCGCGAACTTTCAAGTTTGGGTAGATAGAAGAACGGTCCTTGTTCCGCTACGGTCAAAACTTTTGCGTTGTGAAAGAAAAACAATCCGAAGTCAAACAAGGAAGCGGATGCGGGTTCACCATCAACAAGAAAGTGTTTTTCCTCCAGGTGCCAACCACGGGGTCGCACCTTTAGGACGGCGGTGTGTTCGTCGAGCGTGTACTTTTTTCCATCGGCTAACTCAAAGTCAACCTGCCTGCGGACGGCATCATACAAATTAATCTGACCCTCTATTAGGTTCTCCCAGGTGGGAGAAGTCGAGTCTTCAAAATCAGCCATGAAGACGTTAGCGCCGGAGTTCAGCGCATTGACGATCATCTTCCGGTCAACCGGCCCTGTGATCTCGACACGCCGGTCTTGTAGACATGCAGGGATTGGCGCAACCTTCCATTCACTTTCTCTTACGAATAAGGTATTTGGCTGAAATTTGGAGAGTTCACCCTGGTCAATTCTCTTTTGTCTTTCCTTTCGCTGCTGGAGTAACTGGAGACGGGTTGAATTAAATTGGCGTTGCAGTGATGCCACAAATTGAAGGGCCTCTGGGGTTAGAATCTTTTCGTACCGGCATGTAAAAAACCCTTAATTTGAAGACCTTCAATCGTTTGTTCTGTCAGTATTTCCATGAATTCACATTCTTAAAAATACTGTGCCACCGATGAGGCAGTTAGTAAAAAAGTTCCCGTTTTGCCGGAATCTTTATCAAAAGAGCAGAAAAAAATTTCGAATTTGAGCCATATACATCCATCATTTTACTGTAAGAAAAAATGGACATATTCCTGACAGCGGCAATTGACGAAGCAAAAAAGGGACTTGCGGAGGGTGGAATACCCATCGGATCGGTCATCGTGCACAATAACAGAATCCTTGGCAAAGGTCATAACAGGAGAATCCAGAAAGGAAGCGTCATACTGCATGGAGAAATGGATGCCTTTGAGAATGCCGGCAGACAGCCCGCCTCGGTTTACGGGGAATGCATCCTGTACACCACTCTGTCTCCTTGTCCTATGTGTACCGGTGCGATCTTGTTGTATGGAATACCCAGGGTGGTGATTGGTGAAAATGAGACTTTCCTGGGCGATGAATCACTGCTGAAAGAAAGGGGTGTGGAAGTGGTCGTCGTTGACAGTCGGGAATGCAAGGAATTGATGAAACAATTTATTAAGGATAATCCCGCACTTTGGAATGAGGACATCGGGAAGTAATAAAGGTTCTGCT
>JANYKP010000509.1 GCA_025358195.1 Cyclobacteriaceae bacterium | reverse complement strand
CCTGCTGAGACATACTCTTTGCTGATTTCCATGGTTAACAACACCACTTTGACGGTTGGATCAAAATCCTTTATCCAGCGGGTGGCTTCAATACCGGTCATACCACCCATCATAATGTCCATGAGTATTACATCCGGCCTGTTTTCCCGCACCTCGTTGATCGAATCCTCACCTGACGCCACCGATCCGATCACTTCCAGATCGTCCGTGTTTTCCAGCATGGACCTAACACCATCGCGGATCAATTGATGATCATCGACCAGCAACACTTTGATTTTTTCCGTCGATTTCATGTGAATGTTGGGAGTCCAATGACTATGCTAAAGTAGTTAAAAACTTCTTTAACCTCTTTATTGCATTGTTTCTCCGAAATGTCATGGGAAGGAACGACTTTATGTTTCAGTCTGACAGATGTAATAAATCATTAAAGATGCTATTGGAAGTGGAAGCAGTTTGATTGTATTTGTTCGGAACAATCGTTAGCTTTACCAACCCCTCAAAGCTGCCTTATCACGAGCAGTACGTATTAATTTGTTTTTGAAGCGTTAAATCTTTTCGCTATGAATGATCATAGAGAAGAAACTGTAGATCTCGATTAATATTTTCCGTAAAATTTGAAACTATGAATCAAGATGTTGAAATCTTGTTGGTGGAGGACAACCCTGACGAAGCTCAGTTGACCATCCGGAGTCTAAAAAAGAATAACCTCACCAATAGACTTTTGCATATCAGCGATGGCGCGGAGGCACTCGATTTCATTTTTGCCCGTGAAAAGTATGCTGACAGAAACGTTGGGAATGGCCTGAAGCTAATTTTACTTGACCTCAAGCTTCCCAAAGTCGATGGCCTCGAGATTTTAAAAGCAATTAAGACCGATGAGCGAACTAAATTTATTCCCGTGATCGTGCTGACATCTTCAAAGGAAGAGAAGGATATTATTGCAAGCTATCAATTAGGAGTCAACAGTTACATTGTGAAGCCTGTCAATTTCGATTCTTTCTCAAAGGCTGTTGTAGAACTCGGCATGTATTGGATGCTACTGAATGTGCCTCCTTTGAAAGGAAAATAAAAGACCCGCAACAAAATTGGAACACCACGGACATCACGGATCGCCTGGAGTATGGAGAAGCTGAAAAATTACATTGATCCTATGCACCGCCTATGAAGGTATTGATGCTTGAGGATAGTCCGGACGATGCGAGCCTGATTCAGAAAATGCTACAACGTGCCGATGTGACGTTTGAAGCCAAAGTGGTTGCCAGCCGGGCCGATTTTGTTGAGGCACTTTCTTCGTTTTGTCCGGAACTGATTCTAAGTGATCACAAACTTCCGCAGTTCAGCTCTACGGAGGCTCTTGAAATTTGCCGAAGGAGATTTCCTTTCCTTCCATTTATTCTTGTTACCGGTACCGTATCGGAAGAGTTTGCTGCTTCTATTATCAGGGCAGGTGCCGATGATTATTTGTTAAAAAATAATCTAAAACGCTTGCCAACCGCCATCCGGCAAGCCATCGAAAGAAAAAAAACAGAACAGTCCCTGGTTCAAAGTAATGAACGCTACGAATTGGTGAGCAAAGCTACCAGCGACGCTATCTGGGACTGGAATATTGAGAAAGATACGATCACCTGGAACCATGGACTAAAAACACTTTTTGGATATGAGCCCATAAGCACGGCGGATACCGATAGGTTGTGGAGAGACAAAATACATCCCGATGATCATGGGCGCGTCCTTGAAGAAATGAACAAGGTTTTCAGCGAACAAGGAGATTCATGGATTTCATTTTACCGCTACAGACACATCAATGGCAACTACCGACATGTTTTCGATCGTGCCCATGTACTCTATGAAAAGGGGAAACCGATTCGAATGATCGGGGCTATGCAGGATGTAAATGATCGAATCAAAACGCTGGAAGAAGTCAAAAGGCTCTCCATCGTTGCCAGTAAGACGGATAACTCAGTACTCATCCTGGATAAGGATTTCCGAATTGAATGGGTCAATGATAGCTTTACAAGGTTGACGGGCTACCCGCTGCACGAAGTGATTGGTAAAAGGCCGTTTGAATTTTTGTACGGCCCGGAGTCTAACTCCTTCATAGAGAGAAAAATAATTGATAAGGAAAAGGTGCTTCACCCTTTTACCGAGGAAATTCTGAATTATGCAAAGGATGGCAGAAAACATTGGGTACGGGTTACGATAACACCCATATTTAATGAAAAGGGAGCGCTCGATAAATTTATAGCAATTCAATCGGATGTGACGGAGCAAAAAGAGTTTGAAAAGAACATCACTGCCATAGCACGCGAATTCACCAGCTTGATTGAGAATGCCAATGTTCCAATTTTCGGCATTGACCGAAACGGATATGTCAACGAATGGAACAGAATTACGGCCGAGATTACGGAGTACACTAAGAATGAAGTCCTGGAAAAAAAATGGATTGATATTTTGGATCCAAGCGTGCATGAAACGGTGCGGGATATTATTAAAAAGGTGTACACAGGAGAGTCCACCCGCAATATTGAACTCCCCTTTGTAAGCAAGAGCGGAAAAAACCTGGTGATATTAATGAGTATTTCCCCCCGACTGGATGGCAACAAAAATATCAAAGGAGCTATCTGTGTAGGTCAGGATATTTCGGAGGTAATTCTTTATCGTCAAGGCCTGGAAAAACTCGTGGAGGAGCGTACGCGGGAATTAAATGAGGCTCTCCAGAAGGAGAAGGAACTTGTTGAAATGAAGAATAAGTTCGTTTCCATTGCCTCTCATGAGTTCAGGACACCCATTTCCACCATTAGCTTTGCCGCCGAGTCCATTCGAAATTACTTTCATCAATTGACGGCAGAAGAGATACAGCGGAAACTTATCAAAATTGAGGACCAGGCAAGTCACATGACCAATCTCTTGGAGGATATTTTGACGCTCGGTAAATCGGAAGCCGGAAAAATAAAAGTGAAACGAATAAGTCTTGATTTGAAAGAGTTTGTTGATTCACTCATTGAGGAAGTGCGGTCAACGGTGAAAGAAAAGCGGAAAATCACCTTTACTTTTTCTTGCGCCAGCAGGAAAGTGAGTGTAGACGATAAATTATTGCGGAACGTAGTCAATAATCTACTCACGAACGCACTCAAATTCTCCGCGGCCGACACGACGGTCACCATTGCCGTATCTGACATTAATGGAAACATCTTAATTGAAGTTACTGATGAAGGTATTGGAATTGAGGAAAGTGAATTGGCGTCTGTTTTTGAGTCCTTTCAGCGAGGTTCCAATGCTTCCGATATACAAGGAACTGGCCTGGGCCTTTCCATATTGAAAAAAGCAGTCGAACTGATGGATGGATCCATCCAGGTGCGTAGCAGCTTAAATGCAGGTTCTACCTTTAGCGTCCGTATACCAATCAAATGAAAAGGATCCTGTTGGTGGAAGATACACTGCACCTCTCCGAGGAGATAGAGGATATACTCAGGCTGGAGGGATATCTGGTTATAATTGCCCATAACGCGATCCGGGCATTGGAAATTTTACCCGAAACCAACCCCGATCTAATCATTACGGATCTTTTAATGCCCGGAATGGATGGTTTTGCATTCATTCAAAAAGTCAGGTCAATAGCAATCTTCCAATCAATTCCAATCATCATTTTGTCTGCCAAGACATCAAATGAGGATAAAATCCGCGGCAAGGAGGTCGGGGCAGACACTTTTATTCGCAAGCCGTGCAAAGCCCACGAGCTGATAACATCCATAAATACTCTTCTTAAATAACGGACGGTTGTTGCATACCCGATGGAGCCATGGTAAGGGTTTGCCCCGATAGACTTGGCTGAAATAATGGCTTGGGAGTTGATCCCTGAGCATGTTTCTATTTCCCTGATTTATTAAAATTCAGTTTTTCCCTGAGGGACCACTGATCTGCTGTCACCACCTTTGTTCTGATAAGAAAGGAGCAGTATGAAAAGAAAAGCCCGTCTTAACATGAACAAAGTAAAATGGGTCCTTTTAATTTCACTTTTTATTGTATTAACAGTGAGATCTTGCTCTTCGAATGGACGGGTTTTGTATTATGCGCGCAACACGAATATTATTTCAGGCTCATTTGGCGGCTCGGTTTCAAGGAGTGCTGTTAAAGAAAAGTTGGTAGTCCGGACATTTTTAAAGCCATGAATCTATGAATTCACAATATCTGATCGAAAAATTTATCTACAGCTGTTCACATGACCTTCGGGCTCCGGTTTCCTCCATTCAGGGACTTGTCCGGATTGCAGAATATTACCCACATGATGTGGAGACACATAAATGTCTGGAGATGATAGAGGCCTGCACACATAAGATGGATAAACTTATATCCACCCTGCAAGAGTACATGGTTAATAGTCAACGGCCCTTACTGGTTGAGCAACTGGATCCACACGAAATATTTCAGGGGATCAGGAGTGAGTTTAAGAATCAGCTCGACGCGTGTAAAATTGACCTGATTTCTGATGTGCCATCCTCCGTCGTCTGGGGTATCGACAAATACAGTACGCTCAGAATTTTAAAGCACCTCGTATCAAATTCAATTTCTTTCCATGATTCTCAAAAAAAGGAAAGAAAAATTATCATCCGCCTTGATTCAAATGAACTTGGTTACAAACTGGAAGTGTATGACAATGGGAAGGGAATCCCGGAGGAGCAACAAAAGCGGATTTTCGATGTTTTTTTCCGTGGATCGGAAAATTCAATTGGCGTAGGCATGGGCCTGTTTCTTGCCAAAAGCCTGGCTGATAAAATGGGCGGGTCGATGTCGTGCGAATCCAAATCTGCGGAGGGTACCACGATCACGGCTTCTTTTCCAAAAGCGCCGAAGTCAATCTAAACTTTAGGTCTTGATAGACCACCGTTGTAGAGGTCAGAGTCCGCGGTTCATAGGGAGATGGAATAAAAGGCCATGGCTTTTAGCACCAATTGCAAATTGGTTTGTTTATCCCGGGGACGTATAACGGGCCAAATAATTAACCGTTTCTTTCCAGCATCATTTCGTCAGAAAATTGACTATTTTACTCATCGAAACTCCTTAGAACATACCCTTTTAAACTAAAGTCGAGTTCAATTTCGATTCATGCATTAATGGATGGGATTTCCTTAAGAAATGGAAAATCTGATTTCAACCCTGCTAGTCCTGATCCTTTCGGTTACCGGTGGATTATTCATCTGGAATTTAGGGAGGCGACGAGGTAAACTCAATCAACGCCTTGATGAAAAAGCATCGGAGGTAATTGACACTCAAAATAATTACAACACTACGCCCGAACGGGTTAAGGACGCTTTTGTAGGACGTGAAGTGCTATACCAACAACTCATACACCATTTACCCGAAGCAATATATAACTGTGATAATGAAGGAAGAATTTTATTCTACAACCAGGCCGCTGTCAATTTATGGGGCAGGGTGCCTGAAGTGGGAAAGGATTTGTGGTGTGGCTCCTGGAAACTCTTTAAGCCTGATGGCACGCCACTTGCCCTGGAAGACTGCCCGATGGCCATCGCTTTAAAAGAAAAAAGGGCCATTCCTGATCAGGAGATTATCATTCAACGCCCGGATGGCATACAGCGTTATGTATTGGCCCATCCGTCTCCTCTGTTTGACAGTTCACGAAAGGTTATCGGCGCTGTGAATATCCTGATCGATATTACTGAACAGAAAAAAGCAGCAGCGGAAATCGTTCGCGCGAAATCCAGGCTGCGAGCCATACTTGAAAATACGGACGATATTATCTGGTCGGTTGACAGCGAGTACAAATTACTCTTTTGCAATTCCCATTTCAAAAAATTTGTGAAACTGCTTACGGGAAAGGAAATCGATTTGGGCGATGATATCAAGGACTTTGTGCCGGATTTGTACAGCGATGAACTTTTCAAATTATGTGAACGGGTCCTCGGGGGGGAGCGGTTTTCAGTGGAACTGGAAAGAACGTTGGCTGGCAGGGAATTAATATTTGAATATTTTTTTAATCCCATTCGAAATGTACAGGACGAAGTAACGGGGATTTCTGCCTTTATGCGAAACATCACGGATCGGAAGAAAGCTGAAGCCGAAAGAATTAAAGCATACAGAGAGAAGGAAACCGTTTTGAATCGCATCACCGATAGCGTTGTTTCGGTTGACAATGAATGGCGCTACACTTTTCTAAATGATGCAGCCATGTCCACTCACCCTCTGGGCAGGCAGGAGACGCTCGGAAAAGTGATATGGGACGTGCATCCTGAAATGGAAGGGACCGTGTTTTGGGATAAATATCACGAGGCCATGCTGACACGAAAGGCGGTAAACATTGAAAGCCACTATGCGCCCATGGACATTTGGTTTTCCGTGCGAGTATACCCTTCTTCGGATGGCTTGACCATTTTCTACACGGACATTACCGAACGCAAAAAAGTAGAGGAGGCATTGAGACAGAGCCAGATATTTATTGAAAGCGTTATTAACGCATCCCCTGACATCATTTACATCTATGATATCGAGGAAAGAGAAAATGTGTATGTAAATCAAGGCATACAACATAATCTGGGTTACACAAATGACGACATAAGACAAATGGGAAGTAAGGTCTTGCCTACCCTGATGCATCCGGAGGATTTTGAATATTATCTCAAGAACATTTACCCGAAATATGAAACTGCCAACGACAAAGAAATCATCCGTCATGAATTCAGGATGCGTGACAAAAACGGAGAGTGGCACTGGTTTTATTTCAAAGAATCCATTTTTTTAAGGAAACCCGATGGCATCCCAAAGCAAATATTCGGGATTACTTCAAATATTACCGAGCGAAAAAGAACAGAAGATTTAATTCGCAATAGCGAAGCACAGTTAGCAGAAGCACAGGCCGTAACGAAAGTGGGCAGTTGGGAAACTGACCTTTTAAATCTGAAGGTAATATGGTCGAAGGAAACCTACCGGATTTTTGGAGTAGATGCTGACATTTTCCACGCATCGCATCAGGGGTTTTTGGAGTTCGTTCATCCGGAGGACCGAGCAAGAGTGGATGAAGCATTTGTAGGTTCGCTTGATAAACCTGGCACGAACACAATCGAACATCGAATCCTCACACCCGAAGGCCTCCTAAAATTTGTGGAAGAGCGTTGGAAGATTATTAATGACGATCAAGGACTACCCGTCCGGGCCCTGGGTACCTGCCAGGATGTAACGGAGCGAAAAAAAGTGGAGACAGAGCTTCAGTATTCCTATCAACAATTGCAAGAACTTACCGCCCATTTGCACCGTGTTCGGGAAGAGGAAAGAACACGTATCGCCCGCGAAATTCATGATGAGCTTGGGCAACAGCTCACGGGCTTGAAAATGGATGCGTCCTGGATTGGGAAGAAAATTGCAATGGAGGATAAGTCCGTGAAGGAAAAACTGGGAAACATGATTTCTCTAATTGACGAAACCGTGAAAACAGTAAGACGGATTGCATCGGAGCTTCGACCGGGCATTCTGGATGACTTGGGTTTACTACCAGCACTTGAGTGGCAATGCGAGGAATTCGAGAAGCGCACTGGAATTAAATCCCACTTCCAGACTGATTTGAGTGACTTTAACCCGGAACGAAATCTTTCAACCAATATTTTCCGATTATACCAGGAAGCCCTCACCAACATTGCCCGTCATGCCAATGCAACGAGCGTTGAGACGCTGGTGGAACAAAGGGATGGCCATCTCTGGCTTATCATTAGAGACAACGGTCAGGGGTTTGATTTGGAGGAAGTAAAAAAGAAGCATTCGTTGGGATTGATTGGCATGAAGGAACGGGCACTCATGCTCCGGGGTGAACTCTCTATTGAAAGTGATACGTCGGCAGGCACCGTTATTATTTTGAAAATCCCGCTTTTAAAAGACAACGCTAACGTGTTACCATGAAATTCCTGATAGCAGACGATCATGCCATCGTGAGGAGAGGCCTCATGGAATTGCTGCAAGACGAATTTCCCACCGCCGAGGTCATGGAAGTTGTTAATAGCAACCAGGCACTGGAAGCAGTTCGGAAGAAATCCTTCGAGGTAATACTACTTGATATTTCCATGCCAGGCCGAAACGGTATCGAAACGTTGAAGCAAATGAGAGCGGAAGGAATTAAGACTCCCATTCTTTTGCTCAGTATGCATTCCGAAGAACAATATGCCCTCCGGGCGTTAAAAGCAGGAGCCTCGGGTTTTTTGAATAAAGAGAGCGCTACCGAAGAATTGCTGGTCGCGGTCCATAAAGTATTGGCGGGTCGCAAATACATTTCTTCCACGGTAGCGGAAAAATTAGCAGGCACGCTAAACGAAACTACCGAAAAACAAGCCCACGAGCTGCTTTCGGATCGGGAAATGCAAGTACTCCAGGGAATTGCTACCGGCAAGACCGTCTCTGAAATTGCGAAGGAGATTTCGTTAAGCGTAAACACGATCAGCACCTACCGCGCACGGATACTCGAGAAACTCGCCCTCCACAACAATGCGGAACTCACCCGCTACGCCCTGGACAACGGCCTGGTGTGATTCGTTGTAGTACAACCAACCACAAGGTTTTCACAATTCATCCTATTTAGTAGGGGCAGTTTCTTTCGCACTTTTGAGGGCCCTAAATACGAACGATGAGTGTAAATAATTTAACAGGCCTTTTAAAAGTAGTGATGGTTGATGATTCACCTGTCATCGCAGAACGGGTGCAGGCCTTGCTGAGTGATTTGGTTAATGTAGCGTTTATGGGCGTTGCCAGAAACACTGCTTCTGCGCTTCTTTTAATGAACGATCATCAACCCCATGTTGTAATTCTGGACATCCATTTGGAAGATGATGCACCGTTGATCAATGGAATGGACTTGATTACCACGATACGAAAAACATATCCCCAAGTGACCATCATGATGCTCACCAATCTTGCAGGACCCCAATATAGGATTAAAGCCCTGGCATTGGGAGCGGATTACTTTTTCGATAAATCAAACGACTTCCATAAAATACCAGAGACGTTGAAAGAATTTACGCAATCGAAAAATTAGTGGAAGTAAAATAAACGAAGGGTCAGTATGAATGCTTGAGCTCTCTAAAAATGATGGAAAACGTAAGTAAGCGCATTCTATTGATTGATGATGATCCAGTAATGAACATGATCAATGCAAAACTCATATTCATTGGGTTTAAGATTAAGGCAGGTGCCTATACAAATGGGCGAGAGGCCCTGGATCAATTCAAGCGATGGTTAGATTCTGATCCAGACCAATTCCCGGATATCATATTTCTGGATGTTAACATGCCCGTGATGGATGGTTGGGAATTTTTGACAGAGTACCAGAAGTTTCCAAATGCCCTGCGTGAGAAATGCACCGTTTTTTTGCTCACCTCATCCATTGATCTCGAGGATATTAAGAAATCCAGGAGCTATGAAACTGTACGCGAATTTATTTCCAAACCGCTGACCCCGGACAAACTGAAGATGTTGATCGAGGCCTGATTCAGGGACACACCGTATCCTATCATAGACCAAATGAGCGGTCACTCTTAAATAACATTCAAGAAAGAAGGTTCAGACCCCCACCTTAGTATCGTTCACAACAGGATTCATAAGCACGGATAACTTGAAGTTCTCCGGAAAGTTAAAGACCTTAACCGGTAAATCATGCTTCGAAAGTTATGAAACGGATCTATAGCATTGACTTCACGCGGGGATTCGTAATGATTATTATGGCGTTGGATCATGTTCGTGACTTTATGCATCGTACAGCTCTTAGTCAAGACCCAACAAATTTACAAACCACTACGGCGGGATTATTTTTAACTCGCTGGATTACCCATCTCTGTGCCCCTACATTTGTATTTCTATCAGGTGTTTCCGTCTACCTCGCATGTAGATCGAATAATAGTACGTCAGCAGTCAGAACTTTTTTAATTACCAGGGGCATTTGGCTCCTCCTACTGGAATTTACAGTCATCAACTTTGCGCTGTGGTATGACATACATTTCCGATTGTTAATTATGGAAGTGATTGCTGCGATCGCATTTGGATTTATCGTTCTTTCGTTTTTATTAAAAATTCCTTCTCGCATCATCGGCGTGGTTGGTCTTTTTATTCTGGCCAGCCATAATCTTTTACAGGGAGTAACGTTCCCGGAAAGCCCTGTTTTCAATTTTATTTTTTCCGCATTATTTCAACGAAATTTATTTACGGTAACATCAAATTTTACATTTTTTGTGGCATATCCGTTAATCCCCTGGCTCGGCATTCTTTTAACTGGATTTGCTTGCGGAGAAGTTTTTGGACAGCCCGTGGAGAGAAGAATAAAACTATTTGTTCAACTTGGCTTTGGGGCGTTACTGGTATTCTGCCTGATTCGTTTTACAAATATGTATGGTGACCCTTCAAAATGGTCGGAACAGAAATCAACATTATTTACGCTGCTGTCCTTTGTGAATGTAACAAAATACCCACCCTCTCTATTATTTGTACTGTTGTTTCTTGGATGGATGTTCTTCATCCTGGCCTTATCCGATAGAGCAAAGAACCCGTTCACAGAAGTGATTTCTGTTTATGGAAGGGTACCTTTATTTTATTTCATTCTTCATTTATTTCTGGCGCACTCCGTAATGTTTGTGATGTTATATCTGCAAGGATTCGGATTAAATGATTTGCAGTTTGGGTTTTTCAATAATGGACGCCCAGCAACCGGATCGGGCGTGGGGCTTCCGATGACCTATCTTGTTTGGTGGGGTGTAGTTATTGCACTTTATCCAGTATGCAAATGGTATGGCAACTATAAAACCGCGCACAAAGACAATGTGCTACTGAAGTATCTTTAACTAATTTTCGGATGTAGAGAAGCTTCGAAAGATGCATGCAGGATTAATGTCAATTCGACACCTCCCGATGCCCCGGCCACCAACTCCACGCACCCGTGAAGAGCTCAAAGTCTTGGTTTTTTGCCTGTACATAAATATTAATGAACTTTTTTACGTACGTTTTTCGTTATATTTGAAGTGAAGTAAAATTCAAAGAAAGATGAAAACGGCTACCGTCACTGACTTCAGGCAGAAAATGAAAGAGCACCTGCGTGAGATCCAGAATGATCAGGATATTTTGGTCCTTACCGGGCCGAAGAAAATGGATTTTGTTGTATTGACTTTAGAAGCATTTAATGCTATGGAAGAAACCGCACACCTGCTATCCACCCCCGTGAATACGGAACGGTTAATGGAAAGTATTGCGCAAGACAAGGCTGGAGGTGCGGTAGTGAAACAGCTTGATTTGGACCTCGGAAAACTGTCAGCCCGCAAAGCAAGAGCAAAGGTGATCAGAAAACGGACGCCTACCGGCCGGCCGGGTAAATAACGATTCAATTTCTAGATGACCACTGCTTTCACAGATCATGGGTGGAGTGATTATCTTTATTGGCTAGCGTACGATCCTGAGACTCTTCAGAAGATCAATAACCTTATTATAGACATCAAGCGGGATCCATTTAAAGGTCTTGGTAAACCCGAACCATTAAAAGGAAATCTTGCTGGGTACTGGTCCAGAAGAATAACAGATGAACACCGTCTGGTTTATCGCGTTCAGGGAACAAGGCCAGACCAGGTCCTTACTATCATCCAAGCCCGATTTCATTATTAATATAGTTTGATCGATTTTGATAAGTAGATTGGAGACGTCAAAGTCCCAGAACCAACGGAGTTCGATATCTGGTCTATCCAGGACAGTGACTTTTCCGATGCCTT
>JANYKP010000496.1 GCA_025358195.1 Cyclobacteriaceae bacterium | reverse complement strand
CAATACCCGTGGATTTGCCACGATTGCCAACACCCGGATGGTGCAGTTGGTAGACGGTGTCGACACCCAGGCCCCTGTACTCAACTTTCCAACCGGTACCATCATGGGACTCAGTGAGCTGGATGCTGAAAGCATTGAACTAGTGCCGGGAGCAGCCTCTGCATTATATGGACCAAATGCTTTTAATGGAATCATGATTATGAAAAGTAAAAGCCCTTTTGAATACCAAGGTCTAAGCGCACAGGTCAAACAAGGTGTAACCAGTTCTCAGGGAGGAGGCACCAACCCAATGGGCCAGTACAGCATTCGTTACGCAAAGGCATTTAATAACAAATTCGCTTTCAAATTGAACTTTTCCTATATGAAAGCGACCGATTGGTTAGGCAGTGACTACAAAACGGACCGGGTGAGTCCAGAGTCCACAACGGATTTAAGTAAAAACCAAAATTTCGACGGCTTAAATACATATGGAGATGAAACACAAATTAATACAGGTGTTCCCAGCATCGGCTATGTGACCAGGACCGGTTTTAGAGAACAAGATATCCTGGACAATCGCGATGCAAAAACAATCAAAGCGGATGTAGCCTTGCATTATCGGATAAATGACAAGATAGAGGCTATTTATGCGTATCGCTTTGGTGGTGGGAGTTCAATCTATCAAGGAACGGAAAAATATGCTCTGCGGGATTTTACACAACAATTTCACCGCCTTGAACTGAAGGGCGACAATTTCTTTGTGAGAGGATACATGACGCAAACCGATGCTGGTAAATCCTATAACCTCTCTGCATTAGGTGGCTATGCAAATGAAGCCTACAATGCTTCTGCTCCATCTGCAACAGCACCAGGTTGGGTAACCGAATACGTTCTTGCCATGCAGGGCTATATCCCCGGCGTGGCTGCAGGAACTCCGGATGCCGCCAGGGGTTATGCCGACAGAAACAGACCTCAGCCAGGAACAGGCGCATTTAATGACTTGATGAATGGACTCAGGTCCAATTATTTTCAAAAGCCCACGACAGCCTATCCTAACGGCGGAGCTTCTTTCATCGATAATTCGAGAATGTATCATGCGGAATTTAATTACAATTTTGTAAATCAAATCAAGTGGGCAGAAGTACAGGTAGGTGGAAACTATCGCCAGTTTGACCTATTTTCAAATGGCACGATTTTCAACGAAGCTCCAGACGATGGCACTAATTTTCAACGCCTTAAAGTCAATCAATACGGTATCTATACCCAGGTCGCAAAAACCGTTGCGGATGCTATCAAATTTACCGGATCGATACGCTACGACAAAAGCGACAACTTTGATGGACGAATTACTCCACGAGTTGCAGCAGTTTACACCATAAACAATAACCACAACTTCCGGGCTTCCTACCAAACTGGATTCCGTAATCCGGATATGCAGGCCCAGTACATTTACTTCCCTTCTTCCGGAGGAACTATTCTCGGTGGAACGGAAGCGAATGCATCGCGATATAACATTTACAATGGAGGCGCCTACACGAGAACTTCTTACAACGACTTCAAAGCCTCTAAAGATGCGAATGGCGTTTCCGGGTCGTTAGATCCTACCACAGGAACACCTATTGGTGGCGACCCTTCAAAATTGACAATCCAGAATGTAGGGTATGTGAAGCCGGAGCGATTGAGCTCATACGAAGTTGGCTATAAGGGACTTTTTGCTGGCAAATTATTGGTAGACATTAATGCCTACTGGACCACCTATAATGATTTCCTAGCCGGCCAAATCGTCGCCCTCAAAGTTGGTACCACCCATCAAGGAAAACCTGTTCCCGCCGGAACTCTTTATTCCCTTCATTCCAATGCAACAGAGACCATCCAATCAACTGGATACGGTGTGGGTCTCTCGTATAGCTTGCCGAAAAACTTCCTTCTAAGCGGTAACTACAGCTACGCATCGTTTACTCCCCCCGCCAATCAAAGTCCGGATTTTATTTCTGGATTTAATACACCGACCAATAAATACAATATTGGATTAAGCAACCGGAAGATTGCCAAAAACCTGGGTTTCAATGTGAACTTCCGCTATCAGGATGCTTTCTTATGGCAGTCAAGTTATGGCATGTGGAATGTACCCAAGTTTGGCGTGTTGGATGCCCAGGTAAGTTACAAAATCGCTCAGGCAAAGACCGTTGTAAAGCTTGGTGGCACAAACATCGGTGGCGGCGACTATCGTACCAATCTGGGAGCGCCCTATGTAGGTCAGACTTATTATATCTCCTTAACCTTTGATGAATTCTTAAAATAATTCATGATTACTAAAACAACCGATATGAAAAAGATAAAATTTATCCATATAATTCTATTTGCGTTGCTCCTGGTGGTATCCTGTAAGCAGGAGCCCATTGTTCCGGAAGTCGCTGTGGCTCCAGACCCTGGACCGCCGCCCATAAAGGGATCAGCAGATTTTACCAAGTTTGTGGCTGTGGGTAATTCATTTGTGGCTGGTATGCAAGGAGGGGCGCTGTTTACACAAGGTCAGAATAATTCATTGGCTGCAATTTTAAACAAGCAATTCCAGACTGTGGGTGCACCGGCAACATTCAATCAACCGAACATTGGTGCTTCGTTAGGGTGGAATTTATTTGTTGCACAACCATTTCTGACCAATAATTCCAAGCCCATCCTGGGAAGGATGTTATTGCAAGGTGCCTCACCCAAACCTACCCCACAGGCATATGCACCTGGCAATTTGGAAGCGCTTCCAAATCCGGCAGCCAACCCAAGCTTTATGTACACGGGCAGCAAAACTGCCTTGAACAACTTTAGCGTATCAGCAATCACTTTAGGACAAGCGTTGACACCGGCAACAGGTGGACCACCTCCACCAGCGGCCAACCCGGCATTCACCCCATTTTATTTCCGGTTTGCGTCAAGTCCAAGTCCAAATGGTACATCTGGGTCAAGTATCATGAGCGATGCAAAAGCCGCAGGCGGTACCTTCTATTTGTTCTGGCTAGGGTTGGATGACTTTTTTCTGTACGCTGCATTCGGCGGGGATCCGACAAAAGCTCCATTAACTTCGGCTGGCACATTTGCTGCGCAATTCAATGCTGCACTTCTTACTGCCAGTCCTAACACCGGGTTGCTTACAGTGGATGCCACAAGCAAAGTCGTGATCGGAAACTTCCCTGATATTTTTGTGATGCCACATTTTACTGCGGTGGCCTATAATCCAATTCCGTTAGATGCCGCTACTGCAACTGCCGTCAGCACCGGCTTTGCAGGATACAATGCTGCACTTAACGGATTGGTTGCTAATGCAACAGCGTTTGGCATCTCTGCAGCTTTGGCAACAGAAATCGGTACACGCAAAATTGCTTTCAGCGCTTCAAGCTCCAATAAAATTCTTATTACGGATGAAACCCTTACCAACTTAGGACCTTATTTTGACGGTCTGAAAAATGCGGGTGCCATAACACAAGCACAACGGGATGCACTTTCACCTTACGTTATGGTCAGGCAAACTACCTCATCGGATATTATTCCCCTTGCCACCGGTTCAGTCCTGGGCACTTTAGTTGGTGGAAATCCTTTGTTGGTAAATGGTGTGTCGGTTCCTCTGGGTGATCAGTATGTCCTTATCCCTAGTGAGATTACTGCAATCAGAGCCGCGAGGGACGCATTCAATTCGACCATTGCTGGTTTTGCTGCAGTAAACTCTTCCCGCGTTGCATTAGCAGATGTAAGCGCTGCGATGGCGACGCTTGTAACCAACAAAGCCGGAGTTATGAACAGTGTAACCATCACGCCTAACATCAACCCACCCACCGGAATTTTTTCTGAGGATGGAGTTCATCCTAATAGTCGCGGATATGCCTTTCTCTCCACCGTCTTTATTAGCGCGATAAACGCCAAATTTGGATCCACCATCCCGTTGACTGATATCAGTCTTTATAATGCGACAGGCTTGCCAATTCCTTAGTCGGCTTTAGAGTACATAAATAAAATAGGGGCTTCGGTCCTTATTTTATTTACTCTCAGTGCCTCCGTTTCGCCCAGATATCAAACCAATACCTCCTAACAATTATAGACCCTACCTTATCCAAGTAGGACTGGCAGCCTCTATTACATCCGGCGAGTGTATAGCAGTCCTTTTTTCTAAAACAACTGCTTGGCAATCTTATAAATCGGATCCGACTTCCCCATTGAATAAAAATGCAGCGTGGGCACGCCGAACTTCATCAGTTCTTTTGATTGCCTGATTGCCCATTCAATCCCCACTTGCTTTACCGCCACGTTGTCTTTGCATTTCTCCACTTCATCCGCAAGTTCCTCCGGCAGGTCGATATGGAAAATGGTGGGCAATACGTTGGCCTGACCTTTTGCTGTTATCGGCTTCAGGCCTGGAATGATCGGAACGTTGATTCCCGCCTCCTTACATTTTTCTACAAAATTGAAGTACTTTTTGTTGTCAAAAAACATTTGGGTAACAATATACTCTGCCCCCATGTCCACCTTGAGCTTCAGATATTTTAGATCAGCTTTCAAATTGGGCGCTGAAAAGTGCTTTTCAGGATAACCTGCTACCCCCACACAAAAACTCGTCGGGGAAGCATTCCCCAAATCTTCATCCAGGAACTTTCCACTATTCATCGCGACAATCTGACCCAGTAATTCGGAGGCGTACTTATGGCCGTCGGGATCGGGAACAAAACGTGCTTCCGTTTTGATCGCATCTCCCTGCAAGGCCAAAACGTTGTCGATGCCAAGAAAGTGAAGATCGATGAGCGCGTTCTCCGTCTCCTCCCGGCTGAATCCTCCACAAATGATATGTGGGACGGTATCTACTTTGTAATGGTTTTGAATAGCCGCACAAATACCTACCGTGCCGGGGCGCTTTCGGGTGGAACTCTTCTCAAGCAATCCGTTCTCTTTCTTTTTGTACACATACTCTTCCCGATGATAGGTGACATCAATAAAGGGAGGCTTGAACTCCATCAACGGATCCATGTTGTCGTAGAGTGATCGGATATTTTCCCCTTTTAATGGCGGGAGAATCTCGATGCTGAAGAGGGTTTTGCCGTGGGCGTTTTTGATGTGTTCGGTAACTTTCATGTTCGGTGGTTTCACGCAAAGGGCGCAAAGTTAGGCGCAAAGAGCGCAAAAATT
>JANYKP010000245.1 GCA_025358195.1 Cyclobacteriaceae bacterium | reverse complement strand
CCTGGTAAAAGTAAGGTAAACATTGTTTGCACGGCCATAGTGAATGACTACAACCGTTGGTTTGTCCTTCAAGGTGCTTGCAGTATCGTCTGCTTTTTGCATATCCGCGACCAGCTTCAGATTCAATGAGTCGGCTTGTTTTTCCTTATGAAAATAAATACCCATCTCTTTCACCAACTCCTGTGTGCTGGCAATTTCTTCACCTTTTGCCGCAAACACTTTCATGGGAATTTTTAATTCCTCCATCTGCCGGATGACTTGCTCCGGCCCTACATTGTTATCATGAATGATGAGGGTGGGGTTCATAGAAAGTATTCCTTCCGTACTCAGCGCCCGGTGGTACCCTACCGTTGGTAAGTTTTTTATTTCCGGCGGATACGTGCTTGAAATATCAACAGCCACCAGGTCTTTTTGAGCTCCCAATGCAAAAATGATTTCATTGTATTGTTTGGAAAGACACACGATGCGTACCTCGTTTTCCTGTTTTTGATCTTTGTTGCTGAATCGGCCGCACGCAGCCAACAGGATTACAGCAAAACTCACATATTTTCTTATTTTCATTTTTTTACTGCTCTTCAATTAAGAAATCGGAAGCGGACGTAAACCGGCCGCCTCCTCCAGATCAGAAAACATATTTTAAATTAAGCCCACCAAAATAATTGATGTCTTTGGGTGCCGGCAAAAATGCGTCCGGCAACTGGTTCACAAATACCATCTGGTAGTATTGGACACCGGTAATGTTGTTGGCTCCAAAATATGCATCCAGGTCAACATGATTGCCCAGTGTGCGTCGAAATCCAATTTTTGCATTTACGAGGCTATAGCTTGGGGCTGTGTTAAGTCCATCCGGTGTAAACGGCATGGTGTCACGGAAAAGATACGTAACGTTTCCATAGAGCCCACGATTCGATGCGAAATCAACTCCAGCGTTAACAGTAACCGGTGGCACTCCTGCTACCTTATTGCCGGAATAGTCAGCAACGGGTACTGAAATATTATTCTGGAAAGTGAAACTATTGTACTTAAAATCAGAGAAAGCAGCATTGGCAAACGGCCTGATCATTTTTATGAAGCCCTGCTCGGAATGATAGGCCGCATATTTTAGCAGCACCTCCAGTCCCTTATTCTCATAGCTTCCGCTATTCACAACATAACTATATAAGGTGGCAGTGCCTGTTGCATTTGGCACGCCTACGAGGGTCATTTTATCTGAGAACGTGGTATTGAATAGCGCAACTTCATATATCAGTCTATCTTTTATCAGGGTGCCTTTTGTCCCTACTTCAAACTGCTTTCCGGTTTCAGGCCGCAACCCGGTATTAACCGTGCCAGCCAATGGCGTATAAATACTTGAAGCTACCGGAGCCTTGTATCCCTGACTATAGGAAGCATACAGTGAAAGATGACTATTGACGATCTTGTTCAATGCAATATGCGGAGAGATCAGGTTTTTATACGAAGTGGAATAGGTAGAAGGAGTCGTGTTCGTAGCCGTGTTGTTGGTCGCTACATAAAACTTATCATTTAATGTAATGGCCATGGAACTTGCACCGATGCCTGCCGTCAATGAAAAATCCCCAGGCATGGTCAACGTCCATTGAGTAAAGAGTGAGTACGTGCCACTATTGGTACTTTGGTTACTCCTGATAGCGCCGATGATGTTGTAACCACCGGGATCAGCATTATTGACGACCATTGGATAGGCAATAATCTGTGCATATTGCTTTTGAGCCTCCATGCCCGTAATACCAGAAAGCTTAAGACTTTCATTGAGTGTGAACTTTGTATCAAAAACAGAACGGAAGCCATAATTAACCGGAGCTTTGTCTGTCCAGCCACCCGCAGAGCTAGCATGGATGTTCATGCCGGTACCAAAGAGCGAAGTTGTATTGGAGATATTCTTATTAAACTGATACGAATGTCCGATACCTGCCCGGAAACTGACAATGTTTGAGTGCGCGTCATTTTTTATGTACGCAGGGTTCCCGCTATAATCAAACGCGTTGTATTGATCTACCGTCAACTCACCATTTCGTGCATCGTAGCTATTGCTCCACCCAAAATAGGTTGTAAGCGTTTGTTTGTCGGTTAGCCTGAAATCCCCCATCATGTTCAGGAAATCTTTTGTGGAGTTAGTATGGTCCATGAAGCCGGAGTAATTCTGCTTGCCATAATTAATAAGGATTGAACTCCGTTCAGTCGCTATTTGTAAATGTGTAGTAAGGCGGTTTAATCCATAACTTCCCACCAATACATCCTGGCCGAAAGAAGATTTTCCCTTCTCAGGCCTGATCGTTTGAAGATTGACCACACCGGCAATGGCAAGTCCATAGAGGGTTCCCGAGGGACCTTTTGTTATCTCCACATTTCCAACGGATCCAAAGTCAATGTCGTCCAGCACCGTAATTCCTTCAGCATCAGTTAGCGGGATGCCATTTAAATAAACTTTTACGCCTTGTCCGTCAAAGTTGCTGTTAACGCCCCTCGGGCCTGGGCCTCCACCGCCATAACCCCGAATGTTGAATTGTTGTCCGGCGCCAACAGTCCTGCGTTGCATAAACACTCCCGGAACATTGGCATTGATCGCGTCATCCAAAAATAATCCTGTGGAACGCTTGATCTCATTTGTACTCAACTTGGTGATAGCGCCAGGCTGCGATAACATCGATCGGCTGGCCTCGGAAGTAGCAGTGATCTCCACTGCATTTAGCACGGGGTTGGATAGTGTAAGCCCAATCGCCAATTCGGTGGAACAATCTTTTACAAGTTGTGTATGAGTGTCATAACCGATAAAGGAAACCACGATCTTCATGGATCCCGGACAATCAAGAGAAAATTCACCATTTCTGTCGGTGGTGGTACCTTGCTGATCGCCAAAACGGATGCTGGCTCCTGCTAGTGGCACTGCGGTGGCGACATCAAACACCTTGCCTTTTATAACACTAGTCTGGGCCCATGTCGAAACAGAAAACAGAAGCAATAAAATGCTGTAGATATATTTTTTCATATAATTTTAATAAAAACAAAAGGAAAATAAGAAAGCACATCTCATTCAAATAAATGAGCAAATAAAATGCTTCAAAAAACTCAGCAGAACACATTAAATAATGCACCCGCACAATGTCTTGGAAGAAAATTTAGCAGTGAAACAACTCGGGGGGTGGGGAAGAAATTTCCGGTCGGATAGAATGATAAAATGAATAGGATGAATGGTGGATCTTTTTTTCATGCACTATTCCGGACCTTAACGGAAACGTATAAATAGAACAATAAAACTGAGGTTGCGGGCTTCCTTTGATAATACGCTGACTTGCTGTCTCTTTCCCGGATTTGAAAAATGAAATCATCATGTCTTCAAAACTGTCATTTTCGCAAAGCACTATGTAACCATCCTCGGTCCGGATGATTTTTGATACATCGTACATTTTCCCCTGCCATTCAAATTCAGTTTCCAATTCAACCCATTGTATGGATTGGTATTCTTTTTCCGTGAAGGCGATTTTTTGAAGGTCAGCGTCCTTGATCTCTTTCACTTTTACTTGAAAATCAACGCGATGATAGCAGGTGTAATAAGCACTAAATACCCCTACCGTACCCACCGCATAGATGAGCATAAGGAAAACGATCGAATACGCACGGTTTTTTGACTTCGGAGGGGTCACGAGTTTTATTTGCAATCAATCTTAAAGTATTTTCATATCTCAAAAAAGGAAAATGTGAACAAACGGCGTTTCGAAGGCAATTTTCCTGAACCTGTTAAAGTATTATCTTCCACCAAAAATATCCACCATGGAGCAGCAAACCACCCCTATGATCAGTGTTGAGGAGGCCGTAGCCGAAACCCAACGTTTCATGACCAAAGTCTACGGTTGGATGTCTTTTGCACTTGCAATCACCGGCTTTGTTGCCATGTACACCGCATCTTCACCGGCACTACTGGAGATGGTCTTTGGAAATATGTGGACGCTTCTGGGAATTATCCTGGTTGAATTCGCCATGGTCGGCGCCCTGGCAGGATGGGTCAACAGGATGTCAGCCAGCACGGCAACCATGATTTTTGTTCTTTATTCAGCGCTGAATGGCGTGGTCCTTTCCGGCATTTTTCTGGTGTACACTTCTGAATCAATTTCTTCTACCTTTTTCATCACCGCCGGTACGTTTGGCGCCATGAGTTTTTACGGCTACACAACAAAAACAGACCTCACGAAATGGAGAAACATTTTGGTGATGGGTGTATTCGGGTTGATTATTGCCTCCCTGGTGAATATGTTCATGCGAAGCTCGATGCTTTCGTTAATCACCTCCTGCTTTGGTGTGTTGATTTTCGTCGGACTTACGGCGTACGACACCCAGAAAATCAAGAACATGAACATCATCGGCAACGAAGGGACGGACGAAGACAAAAAAGAAGCAATTATGGGAGCTCTCACGCTATACCTCGACTTCATTAACCTCTTCCTTTATTTACTACGGCTTTTCGGAAAAAGAAAATGAAGGGTATTGATTCGCTTTGAATTGACAACATGAAAGTAAGGACTGCAATTTTCCTTGCCTTAGCAGCAGAAGTTTTCGTGGCGGCGTTGGGCGTATTTAATTACGGCTGGTCCATAGAAGGTCTTCAGGCTACTACACGTTTTTCAGGCAGGTTATCGCTGCTGATTTTCAGTTTTATTTTCCTGTTGCACCCTGCGGAAAAGCCTGTACTCCGTTTCTATTTCTCCGATCGCTATTTCCTAATCTTTGCCATCGCTCATGGTATTCATCTTTTTGAACTATTAAGTTATGTGTACCTGGCGGGGATACCCCTTGAATTATACCGGGTGGCAGGAGGTTTCCTCGCCTATTCCCTGATTTTTCTCATGCCTTGGTTTCAATGGCAAGCTGACCGTGGAAAAATTGTGTCTGCCCGGTTTCATTTGCTCGGCATGGTGTACCTGTTTTATGTCTGGTTCATTTTCTTCATGACCTACGTGTCGCGGGTGAATGGAAATTTTCACGGCAGTCATGCGCAACATGTCACCTTAATGGGATGGGTCTGTGTGATCCTTGGAATAAAAATTTTCACACTTTTTTTCAAGAAATCCAATTGACTATGAAATTCTCTTTCTCCTCCGCCCTACTGTGCTTCATCCTGCTCTCCTGCGAAAATAAAAAAGAGGACAGGCCCAATATTATTTACATCATGGTAGATGACATGGGTTATGCTGATTTAAGTATTTATGGAAGGAAAGATTATTCCACGCCCGTATTGGATTCCTTGGCCAAAGAAGGAATGAAGTTCACCCAGGCCTACGCGGCGGCCCCGGTGTGTACACCCACCCGTGTCGCATTCATGACAGGAAGATTTCCCGCACGGAATCCGATTGGATTACGTGAGCCGCTGCTGATGGATTCTACGGATATTGATATGGGATTATCACCCGAACTCCCAACAGTATCTTCCCTCTTAAAGAAATCGGGGTATAAAACAGCCCTATTTGGAAAGTGGCACCTTGGATTTAATCCGAAATTTTTTCCTGCTGCCCATGGTTTTGATTATTTTTTTGGAATAACATCGGGTGCCGCTGATTATATCAGTCATCAATATGAGGGGAAGGATGTATTGTTCGAAAACAAAAAACCGATAAAGGTGGAAGGATATTTAACCGATCTGATCACGAACCGCGCCGTTGATTATATTGAAAAAACGAAAGGCCCTTTCTTCATCAGTCTGCAATACACATCACCGCATTGGCCCTGGCAGGCGCCTGGAGATCCGGCCTACCCGGATTCCGTTGGCATGTCAACCGGTGGAAATGTTAAAACGTTTGCCAGGATGGTTCAAAACCTGGACCAGAATATTGGCAAGGTTCTTACATCCATTGAATCTTCTGGCCTCAGAAATAACACCCTGATCATTTTCACGAGCGACAATGGTGGAGAAAAATATTCCGATATGGGTCCTTTCAAAGGAAAAAAACTTGAGTTGTGGGAAGGTGGCATCCGGGTACCTGCGTTTGTCCGGTGGCCCGGAAAAATAAACCCCAACACCACAACCGATCAGGTGGCCGTTACCATGGATTGGACTGTTACCATATTACATGCTGCAAAAGTTGACATGGGGGATGAATTGAAATTTGATGGGATGAACTTATTGCCGCTCTTAAAAGAAGAGGTTAAACCATTCAATAGAAACTTGTATTGGCGGATTTCGAATCGGGCGCGATG
>JANYKP010000438.1 GCA_025358195.1 Cyclobacteriaceae bacterium | reverse complement strand
AACATCACCCAACTTTCAGAATCAGCCCTCGATCGCTTCCGGGGACGACATATTGGTTTTATTTTTCAAAAAAATCATTTGATCAGTGCGTTATCGGTGAAAAATAATTTGTTTTTGTCTCCGTTCCTGGCAGGCCTTTCGCAAAATGAGAAAAGAGTAGAAGAGGTGCTGAGTCAATTGGGTCTTTTGGATAAGAAGAACTCCAGGATCAATAACCTGAGCCAGGGGCAAGCCCAGCGTGTGGCGATTGCCAGGGCCGTACTTAACAAGCCAGCTGTAATCCTGGCCGACGAACCAACGTCTGCCCTTGATGACAAGAACGCTGAACGGGTGATTGACTTGCTGACGGATGCCGCTACGCAAAACAATACCACACTCCTGGTTGCGACGCATGATCAGCGATTGAAGTCAAAAATCAAGAATCAAATTCAGCTCTGATTCCGCGATGAACCTCTTACTGCTTGTGTGGAGTTACGTGAAGGCCAAGCCACTCAACACGGCATTGAATATTTTTCTACTGGCACTCGGCATCGCGGTCATAACGGTATTGCTGTTGTTCAACAACCAATTGGAGGAGAAAATTTCAGCAAATGCAAAAGGTATCGACCTGGTGGTGGGCGCAAAAGGAAGTCCATTACAGCTTATTTTGTGCAGTGTCTTTCACATCGACTTTCCCACCGGCAATATCAAATTATCGGAGGCGGAAAAAGTGGTGCGCCACCGGATGGTGAAAAATGCTATTCCACTGGCACTTGGTGATAGTTACAATGGTTATCGGATTGTCGGCACCAATCGTGCATATGCTGAGCTTTACAAAGCCACGCTTGCCTCGGGCGATTGGTGGAAAAATGATCTAGAGGTGACCGTGGGAGCAACGGTTGCCAGGCTGGCCGGCCTGAAACCCGGTGATTCATTTGTCAGCGCTCACGGTCTTACACCCGACGGTCATGATCACGATGAACGCCGGTATTTAGTAACGGGAATCTTGCAACAACGTAATACCGTAATTGACAATCTTATCCTTACCAACATTGAGAGTGTCTGGAAAGTGCATGAACTATTACAGAACTCCACCGCTTTTACGCCACTGCACCCATCGTCTCTTGTGCCGAGTGCCGAGGCGGGGGATTCGGTAAAAGAAGTGACATCGCTTTTGATTGAGTACCGCAACCCGCTTGCCGTGATTCAGCTGCCCCGGTTTATTAACAGCAATAGTAATCTGCAAGCGGCCTCGCCTGCTTTCGAAACAGCCCGGTTGTTTTCAATACTGGGCGTAGGAGTGGACGTACTTCGAGGGTTTGCGTATGTGTTGATTATTATTTCAGGCTTGAGCATATTTATAGCACTTTATAATTCTCTCAAAGAGCGTCAATATGATTTGGCCATCATGCGCTCCATGGGCGCGAGCCGGAGCAAACTGTTCATTTCCATTCTGATGGAGGGAAGTATTCTTACGGTGCTGGGCAGTTTGATGGGTCTTGCATTGGGACATGGCGTGTTATGGCTTTTTACGGTCTTGGTTGTGGAAAGTCAGAAGGCAGGCGTGACTGCGGCCGCATTTTATCCAGCGGAAGGTTTCATCCTGGCGGGGAGTGTCGTGTTAGGCGTTGTCTGTTCGTTGATCCCCGCCATTCAGGCCTATCGTACAGATATTCACAAAGTGTTGGCCGGTAATTAAGTTGAGCGGTCATTGCAATAATTTTGGACCGAAGTTTGAATTTTGTCATAAATCCATATGAATAAGAACCTTACCATCGTTTTATTTATGCTCATCAGCCTTTCTGCTACGGCTCAATCGGATGGCTGGACGCTTTTTGCAAAAACAAAGTTTGAAGCGAAGTACAATGACAAAGCCGCTGAATACTTTTTATATCCGGTATTTGCACCTGAATTGAAGGATATGGTAGGCAAGGAAATGGCGCTTGAAGGATATTATTTACCCATCGACATTGATGGTGACGCGTATATTATTTTATCAAAGTTTCCGTACAGCCAATGCTTCTTTTGTGGTGGTGCGGGCCCGGAGTCCATAGCGGAAGTGACATTCAAAGTCAAGCCTGGTAAATTTGAGATGGATCAATACCTGCGCGTGAAGGGCAAACTGAAACTAAATGAAGGGAACATTGAGCATGGAAATTTTATCCTTGAAGATGCGGTGATGGTTAGCAAATAATGGTTTTCCCATAGTCACAATTCTTCTTAACCTGCGGATAAATCTGCGAAAATTAGCAAGATCAACGGAAGGAAAAATGGGAGTTGTTTCCCGCTGATCTCGGAGATGAACGCAGATAACAAGCCAACCTGAATAGCTTATACCATTTCTATAAACCAATAATTGTCATGCTTCAATTTCTTACCAAAGCCAACGGCCAATCGTTCTTTGAACAAGGGGCAATTAACCACAAGCGTGTGATATTCACCATTTTCTCCGCAAGGATCAACGCCGATTTTTTCAAGTTTGGGAATAAGCTCCCGATTTATTTCTCTTCCCAGAAAAGCCTCGCCCATAGCTTCGTTGCAAGACACGATCGTTGCTTCAATTCCGCTGTCCACCATCGCAAACACTAATTCTTTTCGATCCTTTTTCCACAAAGGTAGGACCGCTTCCAGGCCCGTCACCTTGCAAACCTTTTCTTCCCAATCCCGGTGTTCTTGTAAATCGATGTCGCCAAAAACGACTGAATCAATTTGGTATACTTCCTTCATTTCATTCAGTGTTCGGATAAACTGTTTTTCGTAATCCTGCCAGCTCGCAGGGGTTGTAATAACAGGTAGGTCAAGAAGGTCCGCCTGCCTTTGCAAAACCTCTTTCGGGATGGCGTGGCTGCGACTGATCTTTCCATTTTCATTCAGCATATTAAGCAAAGCAATGGGCTGCATGCCTGACTTCGTGGCTTGCATGAAGGCGTAACAACTATCCTTTCCGCCGCTCCAACTAGTGATGAATGTTTTAGATTTCATTATGAATGAAAAACCCCGAAGGTTCGGGGTTCATTTTTTGTATTAAACTTCTTGTATCCGCAGCGATGGATACTTTCGCTGCATCCATTCAAAAGAACCAAACAATACACCGCAGAAAACCAAGTTGCCGATTGCCATGTTTCTCAGGAAGGGAAGTGCGAGCGCGTAACACTTTATAAGACCTTTTAAATCCGGTGTGAAAGGGAGCCCGGTGGTAATGTCCGTTCCTCCTCCCGCCCACACGCCAAAGTCAGAAATAAGCCAATGCGTAACGGCAGCCCCGACGCCAGCCAGGACGACATTAAGAAGGGTAACCTTTCCAATGAAGTGACCAATCATAACAATCACAGCAAAGCTCCCGTAGATCCAATAGGCACCGGAATAAAAAAAGGTCCAATGATCGAAATAGTAGATGCGGTTCAGCAGAACATCACTGATGAACAATGCAAGAAGCGGAACGATGAATGCCTTCCATCGGTCAGCAAAGTAGCACCCTCCGAATAGTGCGATTGCACCTACCGGTGTGACGTTGCTCATAAAGCTAAAGACATTACTCGACTGCAGTAAGCGAAAGGCAGCCGCCAGCAAGATCAGCGTGATCAAAGCGGTAGCGCGGGGTTGTAGTGTTTTGAGTGACATAATTTTATAGTCTAAAATTCAATCCGGCCATGATGTTAAACTTCATGGTGTTGTAGCCATATACCTCCATGTAGTCCTGGTTCAACAGGTTTTTGGCATCGACAAATAATTTTATTTTCCCTTTCGACAGTTTGTATTCCAGGTACACATCTAGTAAAGCGTAGGAATCAAGCGTTACCTTTTCCGTGCCAAAAGTAGCGGAATTAAAGAATAAATCCGAACGGTTGCTGAAGGTCTTGAGGTTAGCGCTTACATAGAATTCTGGGGTTGTCTGATAGCCTATATTTATTCCAAAAGAGTGTTTGGGCCTTCGTATAAGATTATGATAGGTAGTGTCTTTCGTTCCACTCTTGTCGGTGATTTGGCCATCCACAAACGCGTAAAACGCTCGAAGCGTTAGCGATTTTCCGGGCCTGGCACTCACCTCGGCTTCAAAGCCGTAGTCACTTTGCTTGTTGAGGTTGATATATTTTGATTGAAACGTCACCGGATCAAATGAAAAATAAATCACGTCAGTTAAATCACGCTGAAAACCTGTAAGGCGCACATCAAAGTTTTTTCTGGTGTTAAAAAACTGCACGCCTCCTTCCATGTTTTTACTTTTTTCTGGTTTTAGATCTGGGTTGGGTCCATATTGACCAAAGAGCTGGCCCAAGGTCGGGGTCTTGAAGCCAGTGGAAAGGTTAAGGAACAATTTTATTTGGTTGTTAAAAAGATACGATGGATTGAAGCTATAGGTGAAATTATTTCCATATTTGGAATGGCTATTATAACGTCCACCAACCTCGACTGATAACCCTCCCATATTTTTAAGAAATAGTGAAGCATATGGGCTTCTAATGCTAACGGTCGGATTTTTCTCTGTAGCAGTAGTATCAATCATATGGATATTCTGAAAGCTGAGCCCGGTAAGCAGCTGCACATGTTTCGCAAGAACATAATTTAAAAAAACTTCGGTATGCTGGAACCTTCCCTTAAATACCAAGGGTCCAAAATCCGAATCAAATTTCCTGTCCATCTTATCGTAGCCGTACAGAAGATTGATAGATCCCCTGGTTAGTTGATATTGCGCACTCAGGCCGGTGTTCAATAAGTTGGAAGTGTAGATGTCTTTTTTTGAATCAGAAAAAGCGCCGGCATCGTATTTGCCATTGAAATTATTATACCGGAAATAAGGCTTTAGTGAAAGTTTCTGCGTGGCATTATAACCCAGATTCGCCTGAAACGCGTCCTGACTGTATCCGTCTTTATCAAAATTACCGGTACCCGTTTTATCCTTCGCCTCACTGATTCCATCGGTATTGTACCGCGTGTATCCAACATTGTAATCAATTTTTTGCGCGCTTCCTGATACGCCAACCGTTCCTTTGAATGTATTGTAACTACCATAGCTCAACGTGGCGAATCCACCCAGGGGCTTTTCTCCTTTTTTCTTCGTAATGATATTAATTACCCCAGCAATGGCATCCGTACCATACAAAGTCGATTGACTTCCTTTAAGGATCTCGATACGCTCGATCTGATCTACCGGAAGAAGCCGAAGGTCAAAGGCGCCTCCGACTCCCGAAGGATCGTTGACGGGGATACCATCCAGCAATATTAATGTGTAAGCGCTGCCGGCACCGCGAAGAAAAACACCCTTGTCCTTTCCCGGGTTGCTGTTGGCGCCCGTGACTACTAGTCCAACTTGTTCGTTGAGAAGTTGCGAGACATCTTTTCCGGAAGAGCGGGCCAGTTGCTCCTCATCAATGATCGTAAGTACTTTTGCAGTCTCATTAACATTTTTTGGAAACTTGGTTGCCGTAACTACGATGTCGTTCAGGTTGAACGACTTAATCGAATCCTGCTGGGCGTTGGTTTGATTTGGCGCCAGCCACCAAAAGGCAATCAGAGTCATTGCCCAGACTTTTCTCTCTTTTTTCATAATAGAAAAAGTTTTAAGGTTGAAAAAAGAGTAAAAGGCTGCATGAGACTATGATCGTTGGATTTTCACGATTGAAGCTTCTCAATCATGGTAATCACAAAAATCACATGAATCACAGTAACTTTTTACCCGAAGTACTGAATAACAATTTGTAATGGCAGGTCTCCTGGCTTGTACTCTGTTGCTGGTCTTCCCATCCGTCGGCTGGCGGACAGTGACATAAAGATGTAGCAACGCTTAACAGTACTTACAGTAGCGGGAACTGCCCCCGATTTACACGGGGTTCCCTTTTAATCCCGGTTACTGCCGGGAACCAATACGGGTGCAAGTATAAAGTTTTTTTTGGAATTTTAGGTGTATGCGGATTCTGGGCACTTGGTCCTTGGTACGAGGTTCGGGTACCAGATTCTGGATGTATTTGATCCTGTATCCAGTATCAGCACCTCACTTGTTGTCACCCAACCCCCGGAAGTATTGATTTATTTCCCTGAGGATCTCTTCGCTTGCTGCATCCATGCTCAGGCACATGACTTGCACCATTTGATTGATGTGTTTCGAATTGAGATTTTTGCTGCCACCATAATAAGCCTGAAACGGTACACCAAAATTCAGATCACCTTTTGAAAGTTCCTTGCGATGTCCGTTGGCAACAAGAAATCCATTGATCGATCCATAGTAGGGGTCTTTTAAGGTCACCATTACGTTCCCACCGGCTACGGTCTCCTCACCGTCGGATAGTTCCCAGCGTATTCTTACAAAAGAAGAGGCGTTACGGCCGTGATCAATATTCCCATTTATGGCAGAGTACCCATAAAAGGCGGCCCAGAATCCCCGCGCATAAATTCCCTGTGTCAGACATGACTGAAAGTCCATGCCCAGGGTATAACGACCCGGATCCAAAACGCGGGTGGAATCCTCACAAGAGGCAGACAAGGTCTGGAAGCGATCTTTGAAGGCTTCATTCAGCGGTTGTATGAATTGTTTGGAACCAAGGGTAATCAGGTAGTTGGATTGAAAACGGTTGTACAACAAAAGCGGAATAATAATGACGCCACTTTTGTAACTGAAGGATTGAGGGGCAAAACCTGTCGGACCTATAACAGTGTCTATTTCAATTCCTTTCGGGACCGACAGGCCGCCAAAGGATTGTTGTAACGGCTCGTGCAATCCGATGTCAAGGCGGGGTTGTTCGAGTGATTGGTTTAAAGTATTGACGCTAAGACACGATGCCGTTATCAGAAGTAACAGGGAAGATGCACAAAGGGAGGGGAGTGTAGACAGCCGCACCAATCAGTTATTTGGAGTAAAGGTATGATTAACGTTCATTCTCAAAACAAGTTTAGGAAATTGGAATAGTTACAAAAGTCGCAAACCCGCTTTTTCTTTTAAATGTAGCGTTTATGTCAATTTCTGTCAATATACCAAAACCTTACTTTGAGAGGTTCTGAATTTTGATTGGTTTTTTATGTTTCAGCACCCCATTTTTATTGAACTGTTTATTAATAATGCCATGTTAAACCAGTTCCCCATTTATAATCACTGTCGTAATTCGTGCTGATGGAAAAATGTTTGCTCACCATGTAACGGAAATTGACAGTGTACTCCTTATCTGTGTTTATCCGCCAGTCGAAAAAGAAATTATTGCTCAAGGGCAAATCTTTTCTTTCCAATTGCAGCCGCAACCTGCCAGCATTATCAACCCTCCATTCTGATCGTATAAGGAGGGGCAATAGATAATAAAAACCAGCATCAAATACGCGACGGTTGTCTTTACTATTCGACTCATTGAACAGCGGCAATGTCTTATTTTGACGGTTATCATAACCTACATAAAGAGCCAGGAATTGTCGTTTGTCAAGGTAGCGAAGCAAATGTGTTTCGGTTTCAAAGTCTCCCCTCCAGTCAACCCTGCCTTCGAACTCCAGGGCGGTTTTGTTATTGGATATATTGCCGGAAAGCCAGGCACCCTGTGTATGTACGGAGAGATCATACCAGGGATAAAGGGCATTATCTTCCTTTTTTAATTTTTTGTAACCTGTTTTAGCAAATTCATTTTGCTCACTGCCTTCATAACTTACAATACGTGCCATACCACTCATCATGTGATACAATATATGGCAATGAAAAAACCAGTC
>JANYKP010000405.1 GCA_025358195.1 Cyclobacteriaceae bacterium | reverse complement strand
AACTGTCAAATGCCCGCAAAAATCAGGAAAAATAAGCTTGAGATTGAGTACACCTATGATTTTGAATTGCTGGGTGTACGTACTTCTTTAAAAGGGTACAAACTTGCCTGGCACCTCAATAAAATTTTGAAGACCAACTTTGTGAAGCAAGAAGATTTGGTTGTTCACTTTAAAAAGGGGCTCCTTGGATCGCATGATCACTATGCCTACAAGACACCACTAAATGAACTTCATCTTTTTAGAAACCGGCCCCTGGACAGCGAAAATGCCATTCCTGAATTAGTGCCGGAGTTCCCCCATTTTGATTTCATTCTGATGACCCAAAGTGAGGAAAGCCTGTCTGGCAATCGATTGCAGGAATACTTGCGGGGTATTCCTTCCATTGAATTGGTCACTTTGATACCTTTGACCTCCTTAAAATCAAAGGACAACTTTATTTTTTAATAAATCGTCCGGACTTTAAAGCCTCACAGAACTTAATTACCGCATGGAAAAAGCTTCTTATAATAAGACGAAGATCGTTGCTACCGTAGGGCCCGCCTCCAGTTCCAAAGAGATGCTTCGCGCGCTCGCCAAGGAGGGTGTCGATGTATTTCGTCTGAATTTCTCTCACGGCACCCACGACGACCATCAAAAGGTGATCAACTTTGTGCGTGAGCTCAACGAAGAAATGGGCACACACATCGCATTATTGCAGGATTTGCAAGGTCCAAAAATTCGTGTGAATGAAGTGAAGGATGGTACGATTCTCAAGCAACATCAAATACTGACCATCACGACGCGGGAAGTGATCGGTGACCATGAAATTGTTAGCACCAGCTATAAAGGCTTGCCTAGAGATGTGAAGCCGGGTGATATGATCCTGATCGATGATGGTAAAATCGAATTGAAAGTTAAAGAAGCACGAGAGATTGATGTAGTATGTGAAGTCATTTATGGTGGTCCACTCAAATCTCGTAAAGGGATCAATCTTCCCTTTTCAAAAGTGTCGGCACCTTCGCTCACAGAAAAAGATTTGATAGACCTGGAGTTCGGGCTGAAGAACAAGGTAGACTGGGTGGCACTTTCATTTGTCCGAAAAGCAAAAGACATCGATATTCTTCGGGGTATTATCGAAGAACACAAATCGACAACCCGGATCATTGCAAAAATTGAAAAACCAGAAGCACTGGAAAATATTGATGCCATCCTCGCCGCAACAGATGCCGTCATGGTAGCCCGCGGTGACCTGGGTGTAGAGATATGGCTTGAGGAAGTTCCGATGGTGCAGAAGATGCTGGTTGAAAAGTGCAATAAACTCGCCAAGCCGGTGATCGTGGCCACCCAGATGATGGAGAGCATGATTGAAAATCCCCGGCCCACGCGGGCAGAAACAAATGATGTCGCGAATGCCGTCATGGACGGTGCCGATGCACTGATGCTTTCAGCGGAAACGGCGGCTGGAAAATATCCCCTCGAAGTAATCCGCAGTATGGTTCGCACCATTGGCTCGGTGGAAAAGCAAGCCAACCTCTATTACCGCTTCCGCGAAGTGGATGCTTATTCGCCGATCTTTATTCACGACAGCTTGATTCTGGCAGCCTGTAAACTCGCCAAAGAGGTCAATGCAAAGGCAATTGTTGGAATGACTGCTTCAGGGTACACCGCCTTTAAATCTTCATCGCACCGCCCCAACGCGAATATTTTTGTCTTTACCGGAAACAAATCCATACTTAACACGATGAACCTCGTCTGGGCGACACGAGCTTACTACTACGAAAAGTCGGACTCTACGGATGAGACGATTGCTGATGTACAGGAAATACTCAAGCGAGAAGGCCACGTTAAATCCGGAGATATTTTTATCAGCCTGGCCAGCATGCCGATCCACGAGCGAAGTAGGACGAATATGATGAAGGTGAATGTAGTGAAGTGAAGTTGGGTGCGAGGTTCTGGGTATTGGTCTAGTTGCTTCCCGGACACCAGCACCTCCAATGAAGAACCAAGCCGCCAGAACCCAGTACCCAGAACCTAGCACCCAGTATCACTCCCTCGGCTCCACAAGTATCACTTCCTCCCGCTCCACCACCACCGCTCCAGCCGGGTCTCCTTTTCGTTTTCGTACAAATTTCTTTGGTGTGACTGCTACCGGGCACAACGACTCGTTTTTTCGTTTGGAATAGTATGCGGCCAGCCCGGCTGCTCTTTCGATCACCTCCTTTGGGAACGGTTTTCCAGCTTGGAACTTGATCAATACATGCGATCCTGCGACGTCTTTCGCATGCAGCCACAAATCTTCTTTAAAAGAATACTTGAGTGTGAGGGTATCATTGGCAATTGCATTTTTCCCTACCCAGATATTAAATCCTTTAAACTCAAATTCGTGATACGGTTTGGATTGCTTCACTTGTTTATCAGGCGATTGTTTCAGGAGGATATCCGAAATTCTTTTTATTGATGATAGGTCATCTGCCATCTGAAGGGACAAGTGCCAGTCACCTAGTTGCTGCATTTCTTTTTCCTTTCGCGCTATTGATTCTTTTATGATATTAATTTCGATCGCCCGGTTCTTTGATTTGCGATAGTACGCTTCAGCGTTTTTTTGAGGACTCAGTTCTTTTCTGAGTTTGATCAGAACAGGTCTTTGATCATCATAAAAATTTTCAACTTCAATGTTTTCGCGGCCCGGACTGATCGTATTGAGATTTGCCATGATCAGGTCGGCCCACTGCTGATAATGATTATCACCCTTCAACGCTATCAGTTTTTGGTTTGTTTTTTCCAGGAACGATACACCTTGCTTCAATTTTCCCTGTACATGCGCCAGGAGGTGCAGCTTTTCTTTCTGAAAAGCAGCTGTGGAAACCCGGCGAATAAAGAATTCATTGATAGCCTCCATCGGATCTGTAAATGTTTTTACAGTGTCACCGGAAGGTAACAGAGAAAATACAAATGCGCCTTCTTTTTCAAGAAGATGATAGTCTGGTTTTTCAAGGCGGGTACGTGTCTCCTGAAGTAGTCGCCACCTCTTTTCCGGATCTAACTCATCGAAGTTGTGTTCCCTCAAAAAACTCCATACGGATTTTCCAAACGTTAAATAGACCGACTGAAGATTTGACTGGTTTTGCAGAAAGCACTCATAGCTCCAGTCGATGGACCGGTCCAACTCGTTCATTCTCAATTCAAGGTCGGCATGAAAATTATTTCTAAAAATCTCCTGGACCCTTTCAGCGGCAAACCACACGATGTTGGCCCGCGCAGAATGCATTTTAAAGACTAGCGCATTTTCATTTTCCAGGAGTAGGGCAAAACTGCGCTCGTTGGAAAATTGCCGGATGCTAATGACCTTATTCATCACTAACGGGTTGAAGAGATCCACGCTATTCTTTTTAGCCCGGTTATAGGAGCGTGGAAACGATATACATTGAAATTCAGGTTGTAGGCTGGTTTTAATAAAAAAAGAAATTTTCCCGTCGTTCAACTCAATGACCAATTCATCTTTATTCTGACTGAAACAAGAAACAAGGGTGAAGCCGATGATCCGATTGGCCAGTTCAGCGCTGAGGTGCCTCAGGAAGTAATAATTGTTATGCAAATGATAGATTAGTAATAGTATCTTCTTATCACCCCTTGTGACAGCTCAGATGCTACAAAGTAACGCTTAGCCCGTCATACGCCAAAGCGATGGATCTAGAAAGCTCTTTTTCTATTAGTTTATGAGTTCCCAACTTATGACTAATGTGAATGAAATAGGTTTGCTGAGCACCGATTCGTTTGGCAACTCCGATGGCCTGTTCAAGATTAAAGTGGGATACGTGTTTTTCCCGTTGCAGGGCGTTAAGTACAAGAATTTTTGTTCCTTCTAATTTTTTAAAGGTTTCTTCGGGGATGAAATTCGCATCAGTGATGTAGCTGAAATCGTTAATGCGAAAGCCAAGGACCGGCATATGTAAATGTTGTACGGGTAAGGGTGTAAATGTCACGCCGGAAGCTTGAAAAGGTTGATCGGTTATTTCAATCAGGTCAAGCAGTGGGATGCCCGGGTATTTCTGAGGCTCAAAGGCATAGTAGAATTCAGTCCGCAACTGTTCCAGTAACTGCTTTTGACCGTATACCGGCATGTTTATTTGTTGTAAGAAATTGTAGGCCCGAACATCGTCAAGTCCAGCGGTATGATCTTTATGTCCATGCGTAAAGATGACGGCATCCAGTCGTTTGATATTTTCGCGAAGCATCTGCTGACGAAAGTCGGGTCCGGTGTCGATGACAAAACTTTTCCCGTTTGCTTCGATGTGCACGGATGTGCGAAGGCGCTTGTCTCGAAAATCAAGGGAGCGGCACACGTCGCAATCGCACCCGATCACGGGCACGCCTTGTGATGTACCGCTTCCAAGAAATGTAATTTTCAATGACTAAAGTTTCACTTCTTCCTGGGATAGTTCTTCGTAGAGCTTAAGGTTTTTCTCGCTGAATTTGGTGGTGTTCAGCGGCACCGTTCGGAGGATCTCCAATAAGATGTTAATCTTGCCCTCCGTGGTAAAAAACTTGTTGACAATAATGATCTTTTGGTCGTGGAGCAGGCAGTAACCTGATTTGAAATTTCCTTTTTCGTAGCGAAGAAAATAATCCGATTCGGCAATGAGATCTTCCAGTTTTACAAGGAATTGATTGGTGTATTTAATCATTCGTAGTGGCGAATTTTTGTTTGCAAGGTAGGATTTAAAGCGTAAAGCTAAAAGCTAAAGCTATAAAGTTGGCGGTCCCGGCTTTTTGCTTTCTACTTTCCACTTTAAGCTTTTTCTTTACACGATGAGTACCAAGAACCTGATTGTGATCGTGGGACCTACCGCGGTGGGGAAGACAGGATTAGCCATCAAATTAGCAGAATTCTACAAAACTGAAATCATCTCAGCGGATTCGCGACAGATTTATAAAGAACTGGAAATAGGTACCGCCAAGCCTTCTATTAATGAATTGTTGCAGGTGAAGCATCACTTTATCAATACAAAGTCGGTGGAGGAGGAATACGACGCTGGAACGTTTGGCAGGGAAGCCCGGGAAGTGATCGATGAACTTTTCAAAACACATGACCAGGTGTTGATGTGCGGCGGTTCAGGACTCTATATCAAGTCGGTGCTGGAAGGTTTTGATGAACTTCCCGATGTGCCTGCGGCAATCCGGATCAGGATTTTGGAGGAATATGGACTAAAAGGCTTGGGTTGGTTACAAGAGGAAGTAGCATCACAGGATCCCGACTATTTTGAAGTTGTCGACCGGCAAAATCCACAACGGCTCATGCGTTCGCTGGAAATAATACGAAGCACAGGCAAAGCATTTTCGGGATTTCATAAAAAGAAGAAAATTGACCTTCCTTTTCGCGTGGTCAAAATCGGCCTGGAGTTGGGTCGGCTGGAATTGTACGAGCAGATTGACAAACGGATGGACAGCATGGTTGAAAAAGGCCTGTTTGACGAAGCCGAAAAATTCTTCACGCTTCGTCACCTTAACGCATTACAAACGGTAGGCTATCTGGAGGCGTTTGGATTCTTTGAAGGAATATATGACCGTGAGGAGGCGATACGGCTGATGAAAAGAAATTCGCGCCGGTATGCCAAGCGACAGTTGACTTGGTTCAGGAAAGACAGGGAGATTCGTTGGTTTCATCCGGAGGATTGGAATGGGATTTTGAATTTTATAATAGAAAAACATGTCGGCTGATCCATTTACCACATAGTGCACATAGCCGCGTGAACCCTATGTGTACTATGTGTCTATGTCGTTAAACCATTTATAATGAAACGAAGATCATTCATTAAAGCAACCGGCGCACTAACCGCCACACTCATTTCCGGCCTATCGGCGGTTGCAAGAATATCTTTCCCGGAGCAATCCGATTTGAAAACCGTTTTGCGTGGAGGAAAATGTTTCTACCAGGATAAATGGCAGGTACTTGACATTGGTATTGATGAAAGTGGAAAAATAAAAATCGGCTCACTAAATTCATTACAAGCTGCCGAGCTTGTGGACGTCACAAATAAAATTG
>JANYKP010000374.1 GCA_025358195.1 Cyclobacteriaceae bacterium | reverse complement strand
TTCAAGGCCGGTATTTCCTTTTTTTAACAATGTGGAATGGATGTGCCGCCACAGGTCCTGAGCGGTGCACGGAGCCGCCAAGCCAAACGCACCTGGATACTCGGACGATACGTCAACCGTTGGTCAACAAGCTGAAATTCTTTCGTCCGAGTATCCAGGTGCGTTTGGCTTGGCGGCTCCGTGCACCGCTCAGGACCTGTGGCGGCACATCCATTCCACATTGTTAAAAAAAGGAAATACCGGCCTTGAAAAATGGAGTCCGGAAATTTCGGTTATCTTGAATGAAGGAACCCTCTCCGACCGAATTCTGCGATCGATGAATGGGGATTATTCAATGGACTCAATCAAGGACGCGTATCGTCATTTGGCGGATTGTCTGGCGCAGAATAAGATGTTTTTGGGGTAGGGTGTTTTTCAATCAGCATTTCTCATTTACATTAGTGGAAACTGTGACTGTCTGTGTTTAACCGTAAGAGATACCATTTTCATGAGCACCTCCATATTAACGTCCTCAAGTTTCTTAATGTAGATGCAACCTTTTTCTGTTTTGTGCTTTCCCAACATTTGTAACAGTTCATTTCTCTCTTCAAAGTTACCAGAGAGGTAAAAAACAATTGCAGTCGACCTTGGCGAAAAACCAACAAGCGGCGAATCTCCTTCACGTCCGCTTTCATATTTATAATGATAACTTCCAAAACCAACAATACTCGGTCCCCACATTTTCGGTTTGTGACCGGTTTCCTTCTGCATACGTTCTATAATGTGAAAGCTATCATTTCGCTTTGTCTTGTCTGCAACAGCGTTAATGAAGTCTGTAACACTTTTCAAAGTCTCTGTCGTTTTATTTTTTTTCATTTAAGGTTGTTGAATAAAATTTGAATCGAATACCTTACCCCCACTTGCATAAACATTTTTATTAGCGGCCGAATTTTTTCCACAGGTCTTTTTCCGGATTTCTAAATACAAATTCATGCACTTGTCGAGTGCCCAGTTTCTCCAACGGCTCCCAATAAAATCTTGGAGTTAATACGGATGTGTAAGTTGTTATCCTGTCATTGATTATGTGCTATTGTACACTGTGCCCAACTAGGATGTTCCTGGATTTTTACTCAGTCTCAATTTACGAGTTAATAAGAAGGTTCGACTAGAAACGACCATAAAATCGTCCTACTTTCCTGATACCTGATTTACCTAAGCGTCCTCAATTCCTCCCTATCTTTCCATCACAGTGTACAAAGAATAATACAGCCATCGGAGTGTGCCAAAAGTATCTTGGCGCATAGGCACAGATTGAACGGATTTAGCAGTTTATTTCTGTGGTAATCTGTGCCGTCCGTGGCAAAACTTGTATGCATCGCATTAAAGCATGGATCAGAGCTTTCTTTGGCTTTTCCCGGGGAGAAACCAACGCCTTCCTCATTTTGCTTCCGCTCATGATCGCCCTTCTCTTTTCGGAACCTCTCTATCGTCTGTGGCGCATCCGCCAGCCACCTGACTTCTCAAAAGATGAAAGGATAGCCGACAGTTTGATCGCCAGCCTCCGCTGGAATACGACCGACAGCCTTGCAGGAGTGAAGAAAATCCACGTTGCCTTCAATTTCTTTCCTTTTGATCCAAACACCGCAAGTGAGTCAGAATTCATCCAACTTGGGTTGCCATCCTCCACGGCCAAACGAATCGTTCGCTACCGCGAAAAGAGAGGAACATTCAAAAAGAAAGAGGCCCTCTTAAAGATGTATGGCTTGGACACAGCTTGGTTTGAACAAGCTAAACCGTGGATCACCATCACACAAACGAAAAATCCTTCACCCACCTTTCCTGTCGAACAGCGGCAAAAGGTTGCTCAAATTATTGACATCAACACCGCTGACTCCCTCCAACTGCTGAACGTCTATGGTATCGGCCCGGCGTTGTCAAAACGGATCCGGACTTTCCGGGACAAGCTCGGCGGGTTTGTGTCGCTCGACCAAGTGCGTGAAGTATTTGGACTGGACTCAACGGTTGTGATTGAGATCAAAAAGAAATTCGTGGTTACCGAAGGCTTTCGTCCTGTTCAAATAAATCTGAATGAGGTTACGCTGGAGCAGTTCAAACATCCCTACATCAAACGCAAGGAAGCACAAGCCATCCTGTCGTTCCGGTTACAACACGGAAGCTTTCAGTCCATTGACCAATTGAATGAAATAAAAGTACTGACACCTCAATGGATTGAAAAGGCACGACCGTACCTGAGCCTGGAATAAATCTAATCGATTCGACGACGGTTGCGCAAGGTTTTAACTACAGGAACATAGGATACATAAGGAGTCTACAAAATGAAAACTATTTCTGCATTACACTTTGCGGCTTAGCGCCTTTGCGTGTAGTGCATTTTTGATTTCTTGATTCATGCAGCTACTTCCATTTTCCCATTGCCGACAGGAGTATCACGTGCTTCCGATTGAAGCGTCTCGGAATGCTGGCTCAGGTCAAGTCCCAGGCGCTCCTCATCGGGCGAAACACGGAGGCGGGTGATCAAGCCGGTTATTTTGAAGATGAGGAATGAGCCGGTGAACGTGAACCCTCCTACTATGAACAGCGCAAGGATGTGATACTTGAACGTTTCAAATTGCCCGTATACCAAACCCACGTCTTTCGCAAACACGCCTGTCAGCACCATGCCTACCATGCCCCCTACTCCATGACAGGGGAAGACGTCGAGCGTATCATCCAGCGATGTACGTTGCTTGTAGTACACGGCCAGGTTGCTGACAATCGCTGCTGCAAATCCTATAAAAATACTTTGGCCTAAATTGACAAAACCTGCTGCTGGCGTGATCGCCACCAACCCGACTACTGCCCCAATACACGCTCCCATGGCAGAAATCTTTCTCCCCACCAACGCATCAAACAATATCCATGTTATCATCGCCGATGCGGAGGCAAAGTTGGTTGTTGCAAAAGATTGTACCGCCTGGCCATTTGCAGCCAACGCAGAGCCGGCATTGAAACCAAACCAGCCAAACCACAACATGGCAGTGCCCAAAATAATGAATGGAATATTCGCTGGTTGGTGATATTTTTCTTCACGCTTGCCAAGAATAAAAGCGCCAGCCAAGGCAGCAAAACCCGCCGACATGTGCACAACCGTGCCCCCCGCAAAATCCAGTACGCCCCAATTTCTCAGGAACCCATCCGGGTGCCAGGTCCAGTGCGCTAACGGACAATAGATCAACAACGAAAACAGGCACATAAAAATCAGATAAGAAGTAAATTTCACCCGTTCCGCAAAGCTTCCGGTGATCAAAGCCGGGGTGATAATCGCAAACTTCAGTTGGAACAAGGCAAACAACAAAAACGGAAACGTCGGGGCAAAGGCTGGATTTGGACTAAGGCCAACATTTCGAAACGCGAAGAAGGTGGCAGGATTTCCGATGAGCCCATGCCAGCTTTCGCCAAACGCCAGGCTGAAACCAACCAGGTACCATAACAAACTAATCACACCCAAGGCTATAAAGCTTTGAAGCATGGTAGAAATTACATTCTTAACACTGACCATGCCACCGTAAAAAAATGAAAGCCCGGGTGTCATGAACAGCACAAAAGCGGTTGCTACGATCATCCACGCGGTATCAGCTTTATCGATGGTGTCAACAGCGGTATTTTCAGGATTCCCACCCGTCAATACGACCAGCAGTTGCAAGGCCACCAGTATTATAAAAATCACGATCCAGCTAGATTTTGGTTTGCTCATGGACTATTACGGTAAAATTTTTGCTGAATTTCGGAACAATAGGGTAGAAAATAACCCTATTTGTCAAAAATATTAACGAATTCGATTGAAGTAGGTAAAAATAGTTGCTGGTTGCCAGTTTCCGGTGGTCTGTCTGGTTACCGGTAGACAGTTTTCGGTGGCTTGCTTCAAGGAAATAGGAAACACCACCCTAACAAATTAACGCCAATGACGATCCCCCTTTAAATAAAATTGCCACGGGTTAAAACCCGTGGCAATTCACAACTATTTCTCCTTCTCGTCTTTATAGTTCTGGATGGCGTAGAGGATACCCAGTGAAAAAGCCTGACTGAATTGAGAGTTAATGTCCTGGTCATAATCATACAGGAAAATTCCCCCGAGGCTTACATTCACAAACTTGTTTACTTTGGCAGTAAGGTTTAGGTCAACACGATGGTCAATTTTTTTGGCTTCGAGCGTTTTGTAATTGGCAAACATAATGTATCGCCACTTTAGATTGATGTTCGTCGCTATATCTCTGTTATACTCCGCCAGCATCTGGAAGGCGAACCACTCAAAGCGGGCGGATTTACCAACTTCAACACCATACGGCCTGAGCGAATCGACGGCATTGTAACGGCCATCATTATTGCGAAGGAGGGTCACTCGGGGAGCCATTGGAGAGAGGCGCAATTTGAAATAGTCAACCGGATGATATTCAGCGCCCAAGGATAGTGTGATGAAGGTGGGCGCAAACGAGTCGGAGATCAGCTGGCCCTGTTCGACACCGTTCACGTCCTTTACATATTTGTAACCTTTGGCAAACTGCGACATGGCATTCGCTGCCACAAATAGGTCCCATTTTTCATTGAGGGCATGACCCAATTTCGTATCCAGAAATATCCGGTCAAGGGTTTTGCGATTGCCTTGCCCCTGGTTATTTACCATCCCATACAGCAGGTCAATTTCATTATCGAAAGACGCCTTCCCCCTTTTGTAGTTGGCCTTATAATTTAGAAGGGCATTAAAACCGAACGAATTAACACCTCCCGCTTTCCAATTACTGGAAAACGAAGCCTGGTTGAGGTTGAGCCCGGCACGAAAAGCCTTTTTCCAGTTGGAAACAGGGGCGGGCTTGATAAGAATTCTAGTGACAGAGTCAACCGGTGCCACCTGGGCCAGCAATCCCTTGCTGCAGGCTGGTGTGAACATTGCTATAACACCTAATAAGCAGACTAAAATAAAGTGGTTTTTCATGGGTGTGCGATTTTCGGTGCCAAATCACAAAAACCGTACCTCGGTCACATATTATTTAACCTTATTTCATCCAGGGCCATCTCCGTAAGCGGCTTGGTAATGAACTTGATCACGTAGTTATTATTGACAATGCGATCAATGTCCCGTTTATTATCAGAACTTGATAGAATGATCACTTTGCATTTCGTTCGGACCAGTTCCTTAAACTTTTCGAATTCGTATAAAAAGACAAAGCCATCCACGACGGGCATGTTTATGTCAAGAAAAATGATATTCGGAAGATTCTCCGGATTATTTTGATTTTCCGTAATATAATCCAATGCACTCTTTCCGGAGTTTTTTACCTCCACCCGCTTGGCAAATTTTGTAATCTCGACGATCCTTTTGCTTATGAAATTATCGGTGTCATTGTCGTCCACCAGCATTACCAGGTCAATTGTCCTCACGGCAGTATCCATCATCATTATTTAGTACGGTACCCTCTATTCACTGGAGCGCAAAATTATCCCTTTTCTTCAGAAACAAAACTCCTTAAAAAAATAATCGAAAGTTTGGAGTAAGGTATTGATCAAAAAACACTAAAAATCCGATCAACGCGACCGAACCTTGAGTTTTTCACCTACCGAAAGGGCAAAATCCCTTTTGTCGTTCCATTGCATCAGATCCTTGATCGTTACCCCATATTGGCGCGCTACACTATACAGTGTATCAGTCGACTTTACTTCATGTACTTGTTCATCCTGGAGAGCAGGCTGCTGGGTTTCTGCTATTTCCGGTGAGACCTCTTCCATCTGATTGGAGTTTTTATCTTCTTTTAAGAGTGAATTTTTCAAAACAGGTTGCTTATCCATTCGTCGGGAGATTGGTTGGTCCCAGCTAAAAGAATCATCCTCATCCAGAGTCGCGATTGCGGAGGAATCGCCAACTTCCTTTCCAGTCGGCCTGCGTGTGTTTAAAAATAAGGTAAGCCCCCCTGCAAGACGCATGTTTTCCTGCAAACGATTAAACCGGAGCAATGACTTTTGCTGGACGCCAAAACGCTGACTGATGTTCCAAAGGTCTTCACCAGGCTTGACGGTGTAAAGGTCTTCCATCGCCCGCTTTTTCTTTTTACCTAAAAAATAAACCTTGCCTGATTCAACCGGTTTATCAAGTTTCATTTCATTATAACGAAGGAACGTACTTAATCCAATGTTTCCACGGTCAGCGAGCGTTTTCAGGGTCTCTCCTTTCTTCGCCCGAACTGCTGGCACACCGTTTATTTCCAATTTCTCATCCATGATCACTTGACCAACATCTCCGGATGGGTTTAATTTAACCGGGCCCAGTGCAAGTACGCCAAAGTCGGCGCTGCCAATGCCGTTTGGAATAAGTACAGCGTACTCTTTGTCGGTAGGAACCCGTTCACCTTTCAGCCATTTGTTAAAGTCGCGTAATTTTTGTTCGTCGACAGCTGTCTCTTTGGCAATTTCAAGCAGCGTTCTTCCTCCGGCTGCATATACGTGAGTAACTTCCAGCGCAGGCTTTCCTTTCACAGCATCTTCAAAGGCAACTTTGTGCGCGAGGAATTTTTTTATGTACCAATACGTATCAGGCGTGATTTCCATATGGCGACTACCCAGATCTTTATCGCCAACTGCTCGCAAGACACCTCCTGCACCCATTTGATATGCTTGTAGGGCATAGATCCAGTTATTAAAATAGTGATTACACTGCTTCAGGTAACGTGCAGCCCCCCGACTGGCGCTTGCTATGTTCATACGCTCATCCACTTCTGCATCTACTCGAAGGCCCATCTCCTGGGCAGTGAAATCCTTGAACTGCCAAAAACCTACGGCGTTGGAGGAAGACACAGCGTCAGAAACAAGTGCACTTTCTTGCAGCGACAAATATTTAAAATCATCTGGCAGGTGCTCTTCGGCAAATATTTTCTCAATGGTTGGAAAATACGTTTTCGCCCGCTCCACTTTAATAATGAAATATTTCGGGTGCAAGGTGAGGGCATCCACATCTTTTTGAATCTCCCGACGTGCGTCATCGCGAATGGCCAGTGTGAGACCAGCAAACTGCATCTTGTGGGGCACCTGCGGAGACTGGCCCAACGCGGCAACTCCGCAAAAAATAAGCGCTGGAGCAAAAAATTTCATTGGTGTGGTAAAGGTAATGCTAATTCATTAAATCTTTCTCATCACCATAATGCCATCCCGGATGGGAAGCAGCACGTTTTCAACACGGGTATCCCTCTGTATTTTAGTGTTGAAAGCCTTAATCGCTTTCGCGTCTTTGTCGGGAGTTTCTTCCAGCACTTTCCCACTCCATAATACATTGTCCGCTAAAATAAATCCACCTAGAGAAACCTTGTCAATGACCAAATCAAAGTATTCAGAATAATTCTCCTTGTCGGCATCAATCCAGACAAGATCAAAAGTTCTTTTTAAGGTCGGTATAATAGTGCGTGCATTGCCGATACGATAATCGATTGATTCAGTTTTTCCCGATGTCAGGAAGTAATTCCGAACCCGCTTTTCCAATTCCTCATTGATATCCAGGGTAACGAGGGTCCCGCCCGGGGCAAGCCCCTCGGCCAAACACAAGGCAGAATAACCCGTATATGTTCCGATTTCCAGAATAGACTGCGGCTGAATCATTTTGCTGATCATGGAAAGAAACCTGCCCTGCAAATGACCGGATAACATACGCGGCATATGCACCACTGCATATGTCTCACGATTGATCTGTTTGAGCAACGGAGACTCCGGAGAAGTGTGAGACTCCGCATACACATGGATGTCTGAATGAACAATGTCCATACGACTTAACCTGGTTCGATCATCAGATAGCTCATCTTCCGCTCGTCAAACATTTCATTGGCCATCTTCATGATATCCTGGGCCGTTGCATGCTGAACGCGGGAGAAAACCTCTTCGAGGGACGGCACCCTGCCGAGGTCCAGGAGACTTCGGCCCATCATTATCATAAAACCAATGTTGCTTTCATCCGCCATGGCCACCTGGCCCATGATCTGTTCCTTTGCCGATGCCAATTGTTTCACACCAAGTTTTTCTTCACGAAACTTGCGAAGTTCCTCGTCTACTAACTTTATACTTTTTGACAACTGCGAAGGCTCTGTGCCAAAGGATATGATAAACAACCCCGTATCAGTAAAGGGAACGAATTGCGAGCCGATGGAATAAACAAATCCATGCTTCTCCCGCAATGAAAGATTCAGGCGTGAGTTCATGCCGGATCCACCAAGGATATTGGTCAACAAATAAAATACTCCACGCTTTTCATCAGCCAATGAGTAGGAGGTCCGGCCGATCGCGCACCGGGCTTGCTTGATTGGTCGTTTCAACGTCACTTCTTTCGGCCGGTACCCTGAAAATTTTTTCCGTTTTTGGCGTGACGTAATCCGTGGAATATGCCCCATGTATTTTTCCGCCAGCCGGACCACCTCCTCGAAGGCGATGTTGCCCACGCAGGAGAATACGATCTTTCGGGTGTCAATATGTTTTTTAACGAATGCCCGGAAGTCAGCACGTTTGAATGAGCTTACTGTTTTTTTGTACCCAGAATATTCATCCCGAGTGGGTGACCTGCAAATACTACGGAATCAAATTCATCTTGCAGGGATCCATCCGGATCATCGTAATACATTGACATTTCTTCCAGTATGACGTGACGCTCGCGCTCGATCTGGTTCGACGGAAAAATGGATTCGAATGTAATGTCGGTTAGCAAATCGACCGACCGTTCAAAGTAATCATCGCGGATGGATGCATAAAAAAGAATCTTCTCTTTATCCGTAAAGGCATTCAACTCACCCCCGAGCGATTCGAGGCGATTAAGAATATGAAAGGCTTTCCGCTTCCGGGTTCCTTTGAACGCCATGTGCTCCCAGAAATGGGCGATACCCTGATTCGCCAATGTTTCATCACGGCTGCCGATATCCAGCATGATTCCACAATGAACAATTTTGGTGGTCATCACCCGGTTATGGACCACCCGGATGCCGTTTTTCAGTGTATGGATAGTATGTTCACGCATAATGGACCTGCAAGTTAACCGGCATTACGGATGTCTCAAGGACGAACAAAAATGCCCACATCCGGTCGTGCTGCTTGACTATTTATCAAAATTTTCTTTAAAATAGGACTTTAATTCTGGCATTAGTCTTGTAAAATGAAAATCATCATGGAAACACAAAAAGTTAAGACCTGTTTTACCATCACTTTCACGGATGATCAATACAATCATGCAAAATCCTATGTCCAGGACATGAAAATTCACCCTAAACGGGTGTTCTGGCAAGGAAAGGAAGGCAAAAGCGAGGAGGAGTTGGTCGTGGAGCAAATCGCCCATAGGATACTTTCGGGCTTCTATAACAATGATGCATTCCAGGCAGCTAAGCATATTGTAAGGATGGATAGTATGACCACGGGTTAGTGGTGATCGGGTAATCAGTAATCGGGTAATCGGTAGCTAACCCACAGCAACCAGTAACCAGCCTTAGTCCTTAATTTTCTGAGCGGGGTTTCCAAAGACAGTTTCACCTGCCTTGACGGGCGCAACCACTACCGAGCCGACACCGATCCTCGCTCCTTTTCCAATTGTAATTCCTGAAATGATTGTAACGCCAGAGCCGATAAAAACATCTTCTTCAATTGTAGTTCCAGCATTGATAATTGTGCCTGCTCCCACTTGCACAAAATCCCCGATCGTTGACTCGGCCCCTACATGACTTTGTGCATGAAACAAACAGTGGCTTCCAATTGTTGAGCCCGGTCCGGAAGTAAATCCGCTATCAAAAAAGTTTCCATGTCCCATCGCTGCTTTGGGCGAAAGGTGGGCCAGCCGGTGAGTTGCATTTACCGGCTGCACATGCCGGATTTCAAATAGCATTTTTACGATATTTCTCTGGAGTTTATTATCATCGATGGCCACGAACGCTTCACACTTCCTGCCGATCAATTTCAGAAAACCATCGTCATCAGTACTGCCCAGCACGACTACTTCATCCAACTCCGTGGAATGAAGTTTTTTATTGTCATCCAAAAACCCGTAGACGACGACTTCATTGCTTTCAAAAATTTCTTTTGCAATGCGGCCAAGGTAATTGGCTCCAAAAATAATGATCGGATTCTCCATTGGTTAAAATCATTCTGATTACAAAGGTAGAGCGAATCCTCTATTGACCAAACGAGCGTTTCACGCTGAGTAGGCAAGAGGGAGTTTCACCCTCAAGCCTCTCACAGAACCGTACTTGAAACTCTCGCTTCATACGGCTCGTGCCATTTCGTTTACGTTGTAACAATACCCTTTTTCCCAATGGTAAAACAAGTTGGGT
>JANYKP010000370.1 GCA_025358195.1 Cyclobacteriaceae bacterium | reverse complement strand
CTCCACCGCCGGCGCCAGCGGGAGTTTCACGGTCAGTGCACCCGCAGTTAATATGGGATCTGTCGACGGCGGAATCGGGGGCGGTGCCCAACAAAACAATGGATTTTACGGGCTCGGTGGTATGGGCGGCGGGACTTGCCTCGGCAGTGGCGGTGGTTACGGAGCGTCTTCTGTCGGTGGCTCTAATGCTCCGACAAATTCTGGAGCCGGCGGCGGAGGTGCATCTAACACTAATACCAGCGGACAATTTGCTGGAGCCGGAGGCTCTGGTGGCGGTTGTGTAAGAGCAATTATATCTAGCCCATCGGCGACATATGCATACGCTGTCGGTGCCGCGGGTGCCGCTGGTACCTCTGGAGGAACCGCCGGTGCAGGACAAATTATAGTGGAGGAATTTTACCAGTGAGACGCATAGGACCAAAAGACGAAACAGTTAAAGTTATAGATTTATCCCATTGGGATCCGGCTTCAAATTTTGCTTTAATTAAAGCCACTGGAATCCAGGCTTGTTTTTTTAAAGCAACCGAAGGTCTCACCAACCGTGACACCACGTTTGATAGCCATTGGTTTAACTGCAAAAAAGCTGGGATAATCCGAGGGGCCTATCATTTCTTTCATCCATCGATGAACGCTAAAAAACAAGCGGCTCATTTCGTTGAGATGGTCCACAAGTTTGAAGACGATGATTTGCCGCCGGTCCTAGATCTAGAGACCATGGACGGGATGTCGGCTTCAAACGTCTGGGGTTCTGTTGCTACATTCCTTGACGAAATGAAGCGGTTGACCGGACGGTTGCCGATTATCTACGGATCTCCGTATTTCATAAATGACCTAGGTCATGCGGCAATAATTGGAAAATACCCGTTGTGGGTGGCCCATTACCAGACCTCAGCCCCGATGGTGCCCGATGCCTGGCCGACCTGGGATTTCTGGCAATATACCGAAACCGGGAAAATACCAGGGGTCAAGTCCGGGGCTGTTGACGTAAATTATTTCAACGGAAATCTAGACCAACTTAAGAAGTTTATAGCTGGAACAAAGCTCCCAGCTGTAAAATTAATGACATGAAGAAAACTATCGCCATAGCCGCCGGGACATCAACATTGGCCGGGTTGGCTTACGCTATCGATCCGGATTTATTTGTTAGGTACCTATCGGACACGGCGGCGAATAAGATAGCTCAGTTCGGATTTTTGTTTACGTTAGCTGCGTGGATTCATTCTGGCCGGGTGAAAAAAGAGATTAAAGAAAACTTCTCAATTTTCTCAGCCGCCGCCGAGATCCATGCGAAATCCTTAACCGACGCCATAAACAATGTCGCGTCCGCTTTGACTCAAGACTTAAAAATACAGAGTCATCGGTTGGCACAAGTAGAGAGTAAGGTAGATGATTTACATTCCAGAATTGAAACCCTGGAAAAACCAAACAAAGGAGCACTACAGTGAAAACAGTTATTGAGAGTCCTATCGGCGGCGACGGCGCGGTGGCAGGCGTTTATATCGATGCCGGAATGTTGTCTGCAAAGATATCTTTACCCGTAGCAAAACTTGCTGAGCCGATTGTCGTTGAGCTTGAGGTATTAAGAGCAAAGCTTGAGGACGTGATTCCTGGCGACTGGGAAAACCCACTCGTTGACGCGGCTTTTGGCGCTATTGAAGATCAGGTAAAGAAAATCTTTGCTGATGTCTGATGCTATCCCGATACAGAACCTAATCGACCAGGCCAAGCGAGACTTCATCGCTTGGTCGTCGTCGTTCATCGTGACCGCACTGATTAAAAGCATGCCGTGGACAGTCTATATAAAGTCGATAATCACGGCTTTTATTCAGCTTGTTATTACCTGGCTCGTGGCTAAGGGTGAGCTTGGAATATTTATTCTGAACACAGTCGTTCTCACTTCGGCTCAGGCCAAGGACTACCGAATAGCGGTGGCCAAACGAATGAACCTGCCGCCAGACGTTTCCGATGCCGATTGGGAGGTTGTGGAAAATGAAGCGAATCATGCTTTTATTAATCTCATCCGGTTTACTGCTTAGTTGCGCAGGCCTTGAAGTCCCCGACGTTCCCATCTGTCGGCCTTTGCAAAAAATAGTTTATACCCATAAAGATCCGTTCGGGATACCGGTCACAGATATAAGACCAAATCCGCTTTGTGTAAAGAGCGTGGGCGCTCCTGAGTGTGGTTTTTGCGCCTACACTTTAAGTAATAAACAGATATATGTTGGTGAGACTAAGGAGCACCTGCTCTACGGAAAAACCTGGAGTCAGATGCAGGATGAGTCGCTGACCCTCCCGACGGAGTCGATGGCTGCGATCAAGTCCTCGTTCATCAACGGATGCAAACAATACGGGTGCAACGACAACGCGGTCGCCAATTGGCGGGTTAAGTTTGATTCTTTGCTATCGCAAGAAACCAAGCGGGCAGGTATTGACGCAGGTGCGGCCGGTGCATCATCTGAAAATAAACCCAAGTAGGTTTGTAGTTTAATCGCTGTTGCGTTTCGATAAGTTTCTTCACCTCCGCAAGGCCTTCGACAGCATAAAGAAACCGTGGTGGTGGGTGTTTCTTCTGAATTTCCTGGCCACTCGGCGGCGGTGTTAACTCTTTTAATTCCCCCGGGGCTTCTTCAACTATACCAATTTCTCTTTTTTCTCCAGGTCCGCAGACGGGGCAGTGAGGATCACGGTATACCATAAAACAAATCTTACAGGTCTTTGACCCGGCCGCTGATCGCTTCTTTTTTTTGTAATCAAGGTCAACCTCAAATTCGTCGGTGGGGAATCCGTGTTGCTGAATGTTCCCTGCGTGGTCTAAGATCATGCAGTCGCTTTTTCCTGGAAATGTTCTCGTTCCTCGTCCGGCCTGTTGAATAAATAAATTAAGACTTTTGGTAGGCCTCGCCATGATAATAGCGCTACAGGGTGGAATATCGACGCCCGTGCATAATATACCAACGTTACATACGACTTTTGTTTCACCTGACTCAAGTCTTTCGATTATCGCTTGTCGCTCCCTATCCGTCGTTTTAGCCTCGCAGTGTTCGGCCGTGATTCCGCTTTGCTTGAATCTTTCGACAAGCATCTCACTGTGGGCAATGTTGACAGCAAAACATAACGTAGGCCGATCCCCGGCTAGTTTTATCCAGTGTTCAATTATATCGCCGGTTAGCTTCTTGGTAGACATCACTTCGGCCAACTGCTCGGTGACATAGTCCTTTGTCGACGAGGACACGTCCACGCCCGAAAGATCTGGTGTCGACGGGGAATAATATTTAAATGGAACCAAGTATTCCTGCTTAACAAGCTCAAGCATCGAAATCGGGTGAACGACGGTGTCGGCTACGTGTCTGAGTGAAGCCTCTGGCCACGGGGTTGCCGTAACCCCTACGATATAAGCTTCGGGATAGTCTGCAATTAAAGCTCGGTATCCGTTTGAGGTTGCCTGATGGACTTCATCGATGATGATAAGATCGGCCTTTGGCCTCTCTTTTCTGGCGATTAGGGTGTCAATAGAACACACTTGCACTTTGTTATTTGGCGAATAGCCCCAGTGGTTAGCCATCATTACGCCGTGAGGGACCCCTTCACGGGTAAGTCTTCTTGACGCTTGATCTACCAACTTTCTGCCTCGAACAACGATAAATATATGTTTACCTCTAGCGGCGGCCTCCTTGACCATGTGGCAGAAGACCCAGGTCTTGCCGCTTCCGGTGGCTAGCCAGAGCAGGACTTTCCTTTTTTTGGATATAAATTCTTGGCGTATATCATGGATCGCTTGGGCCTGGTATTGACGAATTATAAATGCTCCTTAGCTCCGGCAAAATAATCGCAACCTGTTCATTATTTAGTTTCGAGTAACTTCTCTTCTTGAACCTTGACCAGATTATTTCGTGCATTCTTTTTGGATCTTTGAAGCCGATCAGCGAATAGACCTCGGCGTCTAATTGCATTCTTGATTTTGCCTTTTCCACTTTTTTCCTCACCCGGTGATACCCGTATTGCATCTGGCATTATCCCCCTGATAATGGCATTCATTTCTAAGGCCTCTTTATATCGAGCTTCGGATTCAGATAGCTCGATGTAAACGGCAGAGATTATCTCTTCCGTAATGAAGACTTTCTCCTCTACATATTCGACATAATATTGTACATCGCGCCCCTCCTGGAGCAGAAATCCGATGATTCTACCTATAAGAGCGCGACCGTTAAATTGCCACATTACCACGTTACCAAGTCTGTATTTGTGTTCCATTAGAATGGCACCTCTTCTTTATCGTCGAAAGCCGGCGGTTGTTGTTTAGACAAATACATGGCTTTTAATTTGTTTAAGACCGGTTGCGCTTTTTCTGGCGTGAGGCCAATGAACTTGCTCCCGCCACCGACAGCGTTCACGAAAGCTACCACCATTTTGGTTTTGGTCTCGCCGTTTGACTCGTAGGACTCTTCTTGAATTTTAAGAGATACGGGCCGCTCATAGGCGAATGCTTTCTTGTCGGTAAATACGCCGTCCTTAATTTCGGTCGATCCATTCCACCCAAGTACCTCGGACAATGTCTTATAGGTTCGCTCCATTGTTTTCTCGGTGAGCCATCCGGTCCAAGACATGGTCGGATTACCGAACTCACTCAAGGTAAACGTAACATCGATGCCTTGCGTGTGTTTTTCCGGGGTCTCGATCATCTGCACCCGCACAATTTTTGCGAGGTGATTACCTTCGGTCACATCTTTATAGCTCATGAATTCTCCTGGGTTATGATTTGTTCTATTCTTTGTTTTATACCCAACATCTTGCCGGCATCGGATTTATAGAGCTCGGCCGTTTCCATAGCTTTGGTTTTCTTCTCTGCGTCTTTTATCTTTGGGATTAACCCAACCACTTCGTTATAGATGGCGCTTGATCCGCCGAGGTAGGATTTGAGATCATTCCAGAAATCCAGAGTAAAATTCATTTCTGGCGGGAGCCCATACCTGTTTTTGGCCTGGAACGATGGTTGCTTTACGGTATATACCACCCGCTGGCCGTCAGAGACCGCTCGGGCTCTTTGTGTTTCTTCGCTATCGTTTGTAAAGGTTCGAAACCGAACAAACAACAAAGCGTCAACCCATTCGCGCCATAGAGAAGAAACCAACTCGTGACACTTAATTTCATAGGCATCGTAATCGTGTGGCATCGACGGGTCTTTAACCGGCTTCACATGGGCGTGAGCGGTTACAATAATCGCCATATTCCTTTTCTCTCGCAATATACCTAAGTCTTCGATCAGATCTTTATGCATTTGCTGGGCCTGTCGGTACCCGGAACCATAACCGCCGTTAACCGTTGTGATGGTTTTATCCGACTTACCAATAATTGCGGCATGACAAAGGGTTTCAAGCCAA
>JANYKP010000243.1 GCA_025358195.1 Cyclobacteriaceae bacterium | reverse complement strand
GTTACGGAGAAATCCTTACCAATCTCGACATCAAGTTTGATCAGGCCAAGTTTGCAGATAAATCAGCCAGATTTCAGGATACGTGGACAGAGATTTCAGCAAAGCTCGGCAGTGGTCCGCCATATTTTATCGAATCCAAATATGGAAAAGTGTATTTGAGAAAGCCCAATTAAGCTGCAAAGCTCTGTGAAATAGCTTTCGAGTTGTATCACAAAGCTTCACGGAGAAATGCACGCAGAGATACACAAGGGAATGATTGAAAACGAAATTTCCTTGCTTAAAAACGGAATAAAGAGAATTATAAACTAATCCTTTGGGTCACTGAACGGATTTTTTTTCATTATAAACTCCTCCACAAATACAGCGTGGCATACGCTTCCCAACCCTTATACTTTTTAAAGATCCTTTTTACGCGTTGAAGATCAGGTTTCGATTTCAGTCCTAATTGATTCTTGATGGCATTATGAAGCCCGGCGTCTTCCAGCGGGAAAGCGTCCGGGTAACGAAAGGTTTTCATCAACCCATAGTTGGCCGTCCAGTTCCCAATGCCCTTGATTTTCATAAGTTCCTCTTTTGCTTCAGTCAACGTCAACCCAGCGAGCGTTGCCTTGGAGATTTTCCCATCCGCAAACGCCTGTGCAATGCCAATCGTATAACTTGCTTTCTGCCGGGAGAACTGAAGGGCTAGCAATTGATCCGGCAGAAGATGAGAGACTTTTTCAGCAGACGGAAATAGGTAGTAATGCTGGCCCTGGAACTCCAGACTTTCGCCAAACTGTTCTACAAAACGTTGCTTCAGTGTGTAGGCGAACTGAAGATTGATCTGCTGACCAAGCACTGCCCAGATAAGCGACTCGAACAAATCCGGCTGTCCGATGATGCGGTATCCGGAAAACTTTTTCACAAGACCCTTCAGGAGATCATCTTTCCGGGCCATTACATAGAACGGCTTCAGATCCGATCCAAGGTCAAACCATTCGTGAACATATTTTCGGAGGGTTGCCTTCGTCAAAGCGGAAGTTTTGCCGTTGAGCAGATCAATGATTATCCTTTGCTTCCCACTCCGCACAGAAAAAAGTATCAGTTCATTTTCTACCCGGAGTAATTTTATGACACGATCTTCCAGTGAACGGTGCAAAAGTTCCCGCGGCGATCGTTTGAGAAATTGAAGGCAGAGATCAAAACTAAATTCTTTTGGTACCAGGAGGCGGATGGTCTGCATAACGCAAATTTGCATGTCACCACCTCCCCTTCCAAGTGAGAAATGTGAACTCAGCAAGTTTCAGGTTGAAATTTCCTGATAGGGCTGTCATTTTTGCATCATCAACCATATGAAAGATTTACATGAGCTAAATTGGGAGGCCATTTACGAATCCTTAAACGTAAAAGGGTATGCGCTCGTCCCCGGCGTTTTGTCTCAATCGGAATGCGAGCATTTGCTATCATTTTACGATAAACCCAACCTGTTTCGAAGCACAATCAATATGCAACGGTACCGGTTTGGGAAAGGAGAATATAAATACTTTTCCTATCCCCTTCCTCCACTTATTCAGGTGATGCGGGAAGAATTTTATCCTCCCCTTACTCGTGTTGCCAACCAATGGATGAATCAACTTTCATTGGATATTAATTTTCCAGAAACTCACCAGGGGATGGTAACCTCGTGCAGATTAAAGAACCAGGTCCGGCCGACACCGTTACTCCTCCGCTACGAGGCCGGAGGTTTCAATACCCTTCACCAGGATTTATACGGTGAGGTCTATTTTCCTTTCCAGTTAATGATTGCCCTCACGCAACGAGGCCGCGACCATGAGGGAGGAGAATTTGTATTGACTGAGCAAGTGCCACGGGCACAATCCAAAGCGGAAGTCATTCAACCTGATCAGGGAGATGCTGTCATTTTTACCACCAATTTTCGGCCGGTGAAAGGCATCAGGGGATACTATCGTGCACGGGTAAAACACGGCGTAAGCGAAATCAAATCAGGTGTACGGTACGCGTTGGGAATTATTTTTCACGATGCGGCTTGAGAATTAATAAGGGATTTAGCAATGATCCGGCACCGTGACATGAATCATTTTCACCTTCGCGAATTGATTCACGATAAGAAGGTCACCATGGCGGGTAACTTGTTATTAAAAATTTACGGAACACTCTCGTGTATGTCTGGAAAAAGAATGAAAGAGGAGAATCGTGTTTACTTCAAAGACGAATCGGAAGCGATCCAGAACGGGTTCCGCCCTTGTGGTCATTGTTTGCGCAGTGAATACGTCCGGTGGAAAATTAGTAGGTTAGTTAATTAGCCACTGATTGCACGGATTACCACAGAAAAAAATCTGCCGGCATGCAGGTCTGTGCTAATCCGTGTCATCGGTGGCAAACAAGAGTGATTTACTTTCCTAAGAAAGCAAATCGTGTTTTTTTCAAAAATGAATCAGAAGCTATTCAGAACGGGTTCCGGCCTTGTGGTCATTGTTTGCGCAGTGAATACGTCGGGTGGAAATTTAATGGTTTCATTAATTAGCCACTGATTGCACGGATTACCGCAGAAAAAAATCTGCCGGCAGGCAGGTCTGTGCTAATCCGTGTCATCGGTGGCGAACAAGCGTGATTTACTTCCTAAGAAAGCAAATCGTGTTTTCTTCAAAAATGAAAAGGAAGCGATCTGGAACGGGTTCCGGCCTTGTGGTCATTGTTTGCGCAGCGAATACGTCCGGTGGAAATTTAATGGTTTAGTTAATTAGCCACTGATTGCACGGATTACCACAGAAAAAAATCTGCCGGCATGCAGGTCTGTGCTAATCCGTGTCATCTGTGGCAAACAAAAG
>JANYKP010000238.1 GCA_025358195.1 Cyclobacteriaceae bacterium | reverse complement strand
AAGTATGGGAGCCCTTGTTAATAATAGCCTGAAGTTCATCCACCTCCGACTTAAGCAGTTTTACAGTGTAGCGTATCATTTGTAATTTGGTTTAGCAAATATACAAATAGTACGTCATATTATACTTAACTTAACACTAGTATAGAATTTAAGGCTGGGCTGAGTGTTGTGTACGGGTCTCAAAGTGCTTTTGGAATAATCGCGGTCTACACAAAAGTGGGTCCTGTTGGGGATTTTAAGAAAATTCCCAATTTTCAAACGGTCAAAATTCCTGGTTATACACATCCGCGAGCCTTTAGACACCCACAATATGATTCCCGCACTGATATTCTCACGCCTGATCTCAGGGCAACTATGTACTGGAATCCGGTAATTGTAACAAATAAACAATCTGGAAGCGGAGAGGTGAGTTTTTTTGCTGCCGATTTACCTGGTCGTTACCGAATTGTAATAGAAGGAGTTTCTCAAAATGGCGAACCAATAAGGAACGTCTCTTTTGTTGAAATCGATCCGAACTAAACCGGTCTGGCTTCCGACAAGCTCATAAGCGCTGCCCGACAAAGTTAATCTAACAGATTGGTTTCGGAAAATCTTGTGAATCAACCTAATTCCTTGGTGAATATTTCTCGCGGTCCAATATGGCTGGACCGTCTCAATGTAGTTTTAAGTCGCATCATTGTGGGTCGACATGCAACTGATGCCGAGATTGCACACTTACACTGCCGGACTTATTTCTCTTTTCCAGTACAATGACACCTATAACTAAAAAGAGAAATCGACAAACCTTGTTTACATCCGTTTTGTTAAACTATTTTAGCTTTTTAGCCCGCATTTTGCTGGCAATCCAGGTTCCTAATGGCGAAAGAGACCAGTACACAGAAAAAATCAGAATTTTCCGATCTCACCGGCCACGAATTCATCGAGGTGATCGGTGCGCGGGAGCATAACCTGAAAAACATCAGCGTTTCGTTCCCGCGAAACAAATTGGTTGTCATTACCGGCATCAGCGGAAGCGGGAAATCTTCCCTGGCATTCGACACGATTTATGCCGAAGGCCAGCGACGGTATATGGAGAGCTTCTCCGCCTATGCGCGAAGTTTTATCGGAAACCTTGAACGACCGGATGTAGATAAGATCAATGGCCTCAGCCCGGTCATTTCAATTGAACAAAAAACCACTTCCAGAAATCCGCGATCTACCGTTGGTACGGTCACGGAGATTTATGATTTCATGCGGTTGCTCTTTGCCCGCGCTGGCGAAGCATACTCGTATTTGTCCGGGGAGAAAATGGTCCGGCAATCGGAGGAACAGATCTTGAACGGAATTTTTCAACACTTCAATCAAAAGAAACTTACGCTGCTGGCCCCGGTGGTAAAAGGACGCAAAGGACATTATCGCGAATTGTTTGTCCAGATACGCAAGAGCGGTTACTCAAAAGTACGAATCGACGAAGAGGTTCAGGACATCACCGCCAAAATGCAACTGGACCGGTACAAGATCCACGACATTGAAATTGTTATCGACAGAATTGTGGCCGATGAAAAAGACCGTTACCGTATTGGACAGTCGGTTGCACGGTCATTAAAAGAAGGAAATGGGGTGATGATGCTTCTGGAGGAGAGCGGTAAGGCTCATCATTTTTCAAAATTTCTGATGGACCCGGTTACGGGTTTGTCGTACGATGAGCCGGCACCGAATCTTTTCTCTTTCAATTCACCATACGGTGCTTGCGCAACGTGCAACGGTCTGGGAGTCGTGGAGGAAATCACCGAGGAATCTGTTATCCCTGATAAGAAACTCAGCATCGCCCGCGGCGCCATCCTGCCCCTCGGTGAGTATCGCGATATCTGGATATTTAAAAAAGTAGAAGCGATCCTGAAACGCCACAAACTCGCGCTGACAACGCCCATCAGCGAAATTCCCAAAGAAGTCATTAAAACGTTACTCTACGGCGACGACATACCGGTAGCCGTGGCCTCGGTAAAATATCCCGGCACCGAGTGGAACACGCGCTTTGAGGGCATTGTCAATTTTCTGGAGAAGCAACGTGATGACGGATCGGATGCGCTCAAGAAATGGGCTGAGGACTTTACGATTACAAGAACGTGCCCCGACTGCAAGGGTGCGCGATTGAAAAGGGAATCACTTCATTTCAAGCTTGATAATAAGAATATCGCCGAGCTTTCCTTGCTGGACATTCAGGCGCTGAAAAAATGGTTTGATCGTATCGAAGACCGGATCAATGAAAAACAACGAATCATCGCGACCGAAATTTTAAAAGAAATACGCAAGCGCATCGGCTTTTTGCTGGACGTCGGTTTAGAATATCTGAACCTGGACCGGCCCCTGCGCACCTTGAGCGGTGGAGAAGCACAACGCATCCGACTGGCCACGCAGATTGGCACCCAACTCGTCGGTGTACTGTATATTTTGGATGAGCCCAGCATTGGCCTCCATGCACGGGATAATGTGAAGCTCATCAAGGCGCTCAAAGACCTGCGCGATCTGGGCAACTCGGTCGTAGTGGTAGAGCATGACAAAGAGATGATGTTGGAATCGGATTACATCATCGACGTAGGACCCGGGGCCGGCCGGCACGGGGGACAAATAGTGGCCGCCGGGGTACCGGAAAGTTTTCTGAAGAATAAAAGCACGACCTCAAAATATTTAAACGGTCAACTTTCTATTTTGTATTCAAAACAAAAAAGAACAGGAAGTGGTGAGAGGCTCTCCTTGTTGGGCGCTACCGGTAACAATCTCAAAAATGTCGACTTGAATATTCCGTTGGGAACGTTTACCTGCATCACCGGTGTGTCCGGCAGTGGAAAGTCAACACTCATTCACGATACCCTGTTTCCGATCCTTAACAAACACTTTTTTAATTCCCATGCCGATCCGTTGGCATACAAAAAAATTGACGGACTAAAACAGATTGATAAAGTCATCGAGGTAGATCAGTCACCCATCGGACGAACACCGCGTTCCAATCCGGTTACGTATACCGGAGTTTTCTCAGAAATCCGGGATCTCTTCACCCAAATGCCGGAATCGAAAATCCGGGGTTATAAGCCAGGCCGGTTTTCATTTAACGTGAAAGGTGGCCGGTGTGAGACATGTGAAGGCGCCGGGTTGCGTTTGATTGAGATGGAATTTTTACCGGATGTTTATGTGATTTGCGAGACATGCAAGGGCAAGCGTTATAACCGCGAGACGCTGGAAGTGCGATTCAAGGGAAAATCCATTTCGGACGTGTTGGACATGACCGTCGAAGAAGCCGTGATATTTTTTGAAAACCAACCGCGGATCTTGCGAAAGATTGATACGCTGAATGACGTGGGTCTGGGATATATTTCCTTGGGCCAGCATGCAACAACTTTATCCGGTGGTGAAGCCCAGCGCGTGAAGCTCGCCACGGAACTTTCTAAGCGCGACACCGGAAAGACTTTGTACATATTGGACGAACCAACAACGGGGCTCCACTTCCAGGACATTTCTCACCTGCTGAATGTGCTTCAAAAGTTGGTGAACAAGGGCAACACGGTGCTGGTGATTGAACACAACATGGACATTATTAAGTCGTCGGACTACATCGTCGACCTCGGTCCTGAGGGAGGAGAAAAGGGCGGGCGGATTATCGCGCAGGGCACCCCGGAACAGGTATCCAAAAATCCAGCGAGTTATACAGGAAGATTCCTGAAACAGGAATTGGTCTAAATCAGTTGACAGGTTGTCAACGTGTTACCATTTGCCTACTGCCCCTTCCTACTGTCTACTTACTTATTGCTTACTGCCCCTACAACCTGATCGATTGACGCCATCTTGTCAACTACCCAACCCATTGCCTACTGCCCCTGCCTACTGCCTACTTATTTCTTCACCTTGTCAATTGCCTTTTGTAAATTGTCAACTAACTACATTTGGTGGCAGAATGGTCAATAAGCCTAGATTATATTGGACACTGCAGATCGGGGGCTGGGCGCTCTATGCCCTTATTCAAATTACGGGGAGCGTGTTCGCTTCCGACGATCAGGGGGTAAGCACACAACGGGTAATCTTTTTAACGTATGAAGCTTTTTTCTGCCTTTTGCTGACACACGCTTTCAGAAATGTCATCAACCGCTGGCGTTGGCTGGATGCCGGGATGGCCGTGTTGATTCCCCGGGTGATTCTCAGTGTTTTTGTTTTGGGCCTCATCATGTATTTTTTGCGAATGCCCATCTCCATGCCACTGGGATTATTCAACAGCAAAGTGGCATTTGATATTCGGAACATTCTTGGCCTGACGGTTATTTATGCGCTCATTTTTTTCTTATGGTGCGTCCTGTATTTCAGTTACAATTATTTTGAACGGTACAACACCTCGCTAAGGCTGGAAGCCTCTATCAAGGAAATAGAGCTGAACAACCTGAAGTCGCAGCTCAATCCTCATTTTATTTTCAATGCACTCAACAGCATCCGGGCATTGGTGGACGAGAACCCGGGAAAATCAAAGCAAGCGATCAACCAGCTCTCCAATATTTTGAGGAATTCACTCAGCACCGGTAAGCGGGGACTCATGAAGTTTGAAGATGAATTAAGAATTGTGAAAGACTATTTAGGCCTTGAAAGCATCCGCTTTGAGGAACGTCTGAAGACAGAGTTCGAAATTGATCCTGAATCGCGCGATTTTCTGGTGCCGCCCCTGATGATCCAGACGCTTGTCGAAAATGGAATTAAACACGGCATATCCCAATTGACTGCCGGTGGAATGATTCAAATGAAAACGGCCGTGCGCAACGACAGGCTCAACATTCAAATTCGAAACAGTGGTCAATATCTGAACGGCGCCAATCGAAATTCCCCCGGCCTGGGGTTGGAAAACACGAAGCAACGACTCAAACTGATCTATGGAGATAAAGCCTCGTTTAGAATCTTGACCGAAAACGATACTTTTGTTTTGACAGAAATTGAAATACCACACCTGAGATAATGAAAGCACTGATTGTTGATGACGAACGCCTTGCGCGGAAAGAGTTGATGAAACTCCTGGAGGAACACCCTTCGATTGAAATCGCAGGGGAAGCACAAAATGCCGATGAAGCGGAACAAATGATTACAGACCTGAATCCGGATTTATTATTTCTGGACATTCAAATGCCGGGCCGCACGGGTTTTCAATTACTGGAATCCCTGGACACCGTGCCACTGGTGGTGTTCACTACCGCTTACGATGAGTTTGCGTTGAAAGCGTTTGAAGTCAGTGCGCTGGATTATTTATTAAAGCCTATAACAGCGGAACGTTTAGCGGAGGCGGTACATAAAATTCAGGAAAAAGAGCGGACCCGCTCCGGCAGGGGACGGGACCAAAAACTGGGTCTCGAAGACCAGGTATTTGTGAAAGACGGCGAGCGATGCTGGTTTGTAAGCCTTGCTAATATCCGGCTGTTTGAGTCGGATGGCAATTATATTAAGGTCTATTTTGACACCAACCGCCCGATGATTCATAAGTCGTTGAATGCATTGGATGAAAAATTAGATGAGCGGGCATTTTTCCGCGCCAGCCGCAAACATATTGTTAATCTCAGTTGGGTGGAAGGAATCGAGCCGTGGTTCAACGGCGGGCTCATGGTAAAACTTCGTGGAGGAGATAAGGTGGAAGTAAGCCGGAGACAGGCAGCCAAGTTTAAGGATATGATGAGTCTTTAAATAAATAAAGGCAGCAAGTCGTTTTGTATTTGAATTTTACTTCAAAACAAGCTCGATAAACTCTTTCTCCACTTTCCAATCACGGGCAAGTTTGAGCATGGCAGTGGCCTCCATTTCGGTGACATAACCTTTCAGATTGTTAGACTCCCACACCATGTTGATGAGGTCAACACGCTTTTCCTTTGCATAATCCCCAATAATTTCCTCCAGGAAAGTCCGGGCCCGGTCGAACGCCGTCAGGTGATCTTTCTCAATAAAATCAATTGCCCACTTCAATTCTTCGGGTGCTTCCAATCGGTTGGCCGCTTTCTCAAGATCCTCTTTTTCCTCATAATCGAGACCATGGTAATGGAATATCACCGCCTTCAATAACAGATAAACCCGCTTTTCTTCAGAGGTCATAAATCAATAAGATTGAAAATTAACAACCTGCACGACAACTCCCAAAAGTATTAAACAGACACCATCAAGTCTTCCGCGATCTTGTCTGCCAAAAGTTTTCCCTTTCGCGAAAGCAAGAGAATTCCATTTCCGATCGTTAGAAGGCCCTTCTGCTGAAGCAGTGACAGATTATCACCACAACGGTGCAGAAGGTCATCCTCCAGGTGCAGCTTCAGAAAACTCAGATCGCATCCCCAATCCGTGCGAAGGGTAGTAAGAATGTACTCGTTGATTTTATTTTCCCGGGTCAGTACCTCCCGCTCAAAAGGAACAATTCCTTCGTTAATGGAACGGATGTAGCTCGCATTGTTTCGAATATTAAATTGCCGGGAGTCACCGTTGTAGGAATGGGCGCTGGGACCAATACCAAGATAACGGGATTGTTTCCAATAGCTGCTGTTGTGCCGTGAATGAAACCCCGGTTTACAAAAATTGGATATTTCATAGTGCTCATAACCCGAATGCGAAAGTATGGCCATCAGCAGTTCAAATTGCTGTGCTGAATTCTCTTCATCCACGGGGTGAAGCTTCCCTCGTTTACTCCAGTTGCCGAATACCGTTCTCTCTTCGATAGTCAATCCATACGAAGAAATGTGTTCAGGCAGGAAGGAAAGCGCCTCCTGCAAGGTCTCTTTCCAGATTTTTTGAGTCAACCCCGGTATAGCATAAATCAAGTCGATGCTGATATTGTTAAAACCGGCTTCACGTACAGTTTCCAGGCACCGTCGAGCCCCCTGGGCATCATGTGCCCGGTTCAGATATTTCAGGAGATTATCATTGAAGGATTGAATCCCGATGCTCAGGCGGTTGATGCCACTGGCGCGAATCTCTTCTAATTTTTCCTTCGTTAAGTCGTCGGGATTGGCTTCTAATGTAATCTCTGTTTGCGGAGCAAGTGTAAATTGGGTTCGAATGGAAGAAAATAAAATATCCAACTCCGCTCGATTCAGGAGTGAAGGAGTGCCACCACCCAGGTAAATGGTGGTAATTTCTTCCGCCAGGTAATCTTTCTGAAGAACAAGTTCAGAGACCAGGGCTTTGCACATCTCAAGTCGGGTGCTGATATCGGTGGAGAAATGAAAGTCACAGTAGTGGCACGCTTGTTTACAGAAGGGAATGTGAACATAAAGTCCGGCCATGATAAATAGTACAATGAATTAGCAGATAATTTTTTAGGTGATTTCTTTCGAATAGTTTTGAGCGATGATGAGGGTTTTTTTGTTATTGATTTTTCAGGCGAGTTGGGGTACCGAACCCGTTGAGGTAAAAGATTTGCGCCCCTACTGGCTGCATTATACGGGTGGGGACTACCAGCCGGTGAATTCATCATCCATCACTGATTTTCATAGTATTTATTTTTATGTGAAGACCCCGTCATTCAAAGGTCACTATTTATCAATCAATAGCACAGAAGATTGGGATTTGTTTGTCAATGGGAAGCTTATTTTTTCCGGACAGACGCAGCTATTTAGTATTGACAGCCTGTCATATTTATATTCCCAGGAATTGTTCTTTGGAATATTTTCTTCAAGAGGGGTTGGTGATTTGGCAACGCGTATCGTTTCACCGTCCCTTTCACGGTTGGCGATCCCACAGGAACGCTCACAACGACAACCCACTTTTTTTCGCGATTATGCAATTCTGGCAACGTCTTTCTTACTGCTTTTCCTTCTCATTCTATTCAGGACAAATCCGCAATTGACGCTTGATTATTTTTCGTTTGCAAAGATATTCTCCGTCCAGGAGCGGAATGAAAACTTACTGGCTTCCCGAATTACTTCAAGTGTCAACTTATTGTTTTATCTGTTTTGTGCGCTGCTCACCGGATTTTTGTTGTCTGCCATATTCTATTTTGCAGGGCCTTATTTTCATGAGGCGAAATTCATGGGCATTAATTCTTTGGCAGGAGCGTTTTGGGTGTGGCTTAGGCTTTCTATGTTCATCCTGGTTCTATTGACCTCCAAGCTGGTTATCGTTTTGCTTTTTTCCTCTTTGTTCAATTTCAGGGAAACGGTCAGTTTTCAGTTTTTTAACTTTTTACGTTTCGTATTATTTACGTCAGTCATTATGGCTTTGTCAAGCCTGGTCTATTTCGTTTTCAAGGGAGGACAGGCACTGTTTTATGAGCAATTGATGGTATTGGCCCTTGTGCTTATGAGTGCTGGTTCGGTGATGGTGCTGATAAAATTGCTGGCACGGGCTTCTTTCTCC
>JANYKP010000221.1 GCA_025358195.1 Cyclobacteriaceae bacterium | reverse complement strand
AGTCCGCTGGTCTTCTCTGATCCCGAAGGACTACAGGCATACAATGATAAAAGAAAAAACAAAGCAAAAATCTTTTTCATAACAGCAATAGTTACTGCAAAAATAAGGATTATTTCAGGGTCGCGGCGATCCCTTCTTTATACGGTGTTGACTGAACATCAAATTTATTTTCAAACTTCGTGCTGTCAAAGAGGTAGTCGTTTTCAAATTGATACATCATCTCAACGAATTCCCGTAGTACTGGGACGAACAGACCGATTGCACGCACCCCAAATTTTGGAAGGACCTGGAGTTTGTAGGATTTGTTCATGATTTCACACGCGATACGCACATACTGCTCCCCCGTAATTTCTTCCTTGCTGGTCAATGCGTGCCAGGTCTGATTAAAGGCAGTTGGCGAATTAGCCAACATGGCCACACTTTTGCCCGCATCCGGCGTGTAGGTGAAGGTGTGTATTTTTTTTGGATCACCTATCCATTGTGCACTTTTATTTGCTTTCAACTTTTGCGTCACCGTCGAATACGTAAGGCTCAGCAACGCATTCGGTCCATAAAAATCTGCTCCCCGAACAATCATTCCTGTTAGATTTCCGGCGCTAATTTCGTCCAGCAAGGTGGTGGCAATCCTGGCACGTACCTCGCCCTTTTTACTGATTGGATTATACGGCGTCTCTTCCGTCATTAGACCCGTGACTAGCCCATAGCAGTACACATTATCAAAGAACACCAGTTTACTGTTATGTTTCTTACATGCATCAATTACGTTCCTCATCACTTTTGGCCACTGCTCGCGCCATAACTTTATGTCATACGGAAGGCCCGCTGTGAGATAAACAATTTCGCTTCCGGCTACAGCTTTTTCCGTTTGCTCAAAGTTTAACAGATCGGCTGATACCAATTCATCCGAGGGATTTACTTTTTTTGGATGTCGGCTCACCTGCCGGATCTTATCCGTGTACTTTAGAAGATGTTTTGAAAGTTCTTGGGCTATGATGCCATTGGCCCCCAAAATGGTTTGCATAGTGTTTGAATGAATGGTCGATTAGAAATCAAAGTTAGCGTTTGGTAAGCGCTTCTGAGAATAGTCTAGCTTTTAGATGGAGAATTAAAATGAAGGAGTTCCAAAAGGAGTCTTGCAAAAGCATGCTCATTATCAAATACTTCAATTACCTTAGTTTAATAAATCCTGTGTCATGGACCATTTGAAAATTCTCGAAGAGGTTAAAAAGCGTAATCCCAATGAACCTGAATTTATTCAGGCAGCAGAAGAGGTAATTGCCTCCATTCTGCCTGTATTGACTAAAAATCCAGAGTTTGCCCGGCTAAAGTTACTAGAGCGGATGCTTGAACCCGAACGATTGATTTCCTTCCGCGTGACATGGCTTGACGATAAAGGTAATGTACAGGTCAATCGGGGCTATCGTGTTCAAATGAATAGTGCTATCGGACCTTATAAGGGCGGTCTTCGTTTTCATCCTTCTGTGACGCCAAGTGTCTTAAAGTTTCTTGCCTTCGAACAGATCTTTAAAAACGCCCTGACGGGAATCCCCATGGGTGGCGGTAAAGGCGGCGCCGATTTTGATCCAAAAGGGAAATCTAACAATGAAGTGATGAGGTTTTGCCAGGCGTTCATGATGGAGCTGTCACGGCATATCAGTGGCAGGCTTGATATTCCTGCCGGGGATATCGGGGTCGGGGGAAGGGAGATTGGCTTTTTATTTGGCGCTTACAAAAAAATTAAAAATGAATTCTCCGGCGTGCTCACCGGTAAAGGCATTGGCTGGGGCGGAAGTTTAATTCGTACAGAAGCCACCGGCTACGGCCTGATTTATTTTGCCCAAAACATGTTGCACGAGAAAAAAGATTCGATGAAAGGAAAAATATGTCTGGTGTCGGGGTCAGGCAATGTGGCACAATACGCCATTGAAAAAATCAATCACCTTGGCGGAAAAGCTGTGACGGCTTCCGACTCCAGTGGATTTATTTATGATGAAGGGGGCATTACGCCGGAGAAGCTTGCATTCCTGAAAGACTTAAAAGATAATCGCCGTGGCCGCATCAAGGAATATGCAGATAAATACAATTGCCTTTACAAAGACATCGACCCGAAAGCAGATCACAATCCACTTTGGAATATAAAAGCGGACTGCGCCTTCCCATGTGCCACACAAAATGAAGTGAACGGAAAGGATGCCAGCAACATGGTGAAGAACGGAATGAAACTGGTAGGCGAGGGCGCCAATATGCCTACTACCATTGAAGGCATCAATGTTTTGCTCGATAACGGTGTGAATTATGCTCCCGGAAAAGCATCCAACGCCGGTGGTGTGGCTACTTCAGGACTGGAGATGACGCAAAATTATATGGGCTCCAACTGGACGCGCGAAGAGGTTGACTCAAAACTGGTGGGCATCATGAAGCATATTCACGATACCTGCCTGGCAGCCGCTAACGAATATGGTAAGCCTGGCAACTATATGGTGGGTGCAAACATTGCGGGATTCGTGAAGGTAGCGAAGGCGATGCAGGCGCAAGGAGTGATCTGATTATTTTTTAAAAATCATTCAACAAAAAACGTTTCGGTAAAACCCGTTGCGTTAAAATAAAACAATTCATTTTATTCGCAGCTGCCGCGAGAACGTGCGGCGCTCAATCTTTCATGGAATTACAACTAACCATCAGCTACCGGCAGATTCTGTCAATGGCACTGCCTATTTCATTGGCCATGCTGGTGCCCCAGATCAATTTCATTACCAACAACATTTTTTTGAGCGGGCTTGGTGAGCAGGAACTGGCCTCTGCAGGAATCACCGGGGTGTTCTATCTCATCTTTGCTGTTATTGGTAATGGGCTCAATAATGGCTTACAGGCCCTCATTGCCAGAAGGGCTGGACAAAACCTGCCAAAGGAAATTGGTCAGCTTTTTTTCCATGGAGTGTGGGTGGCGCTGGTGATTGCTTTCCTTGGCATAGTCATCACCTATGCCTTTGCCCCCATGGTACTGCGTGCTACGATTCATAACAGCGACGTTGCCGAACAAGCCATTCATTTTCTGCTCATACGCAT
>JANYKP010000226.1 GCA_025358195.1 Cyclobacteriaceae bacterium | reverse complement strand
TTGAGATCAAAATTATCGGAGCTATAAATATTCCGTGTGAAACAAAGGGAGATATCGCCGATGCTGCCCGTGTTGGCCAACCTACCTTGAACAGTCTGGTATGGAAGTTTTACTTGAAAGGAATTCCTGCTGTTTAAACTAAAATTCATATCGGCTGTCGCTACATAAATGATCGGGGTAAGCGAAGTAGTGCCGCGGTAAAAACTGAGTTCCATACTGCGCAGCTTTAAGGCGATCTTCTTATTGTATGGCTGATCGGGCTTCATGGCCCCCATCGTGCAGAAACCTGCGTCACTGCAGCCTTGGCCAGATGCGATCCTGCTAATGAATAAAAATAATATCAAGATTGGACCGGTTCGCATAGTCGTGCAATACTGTAAAGCTATGATTCTGAAGCAAACTTAAATAGCCAGGAGGGGATTAGGAATTGGCTGTTGGGTTTTGGCTGTTAGCTAGCCAAGGACCCAACAGCCAAAATTCCTTACATTCCAAGACTCTGGTTCTCAATGGAGGCAAGCTCAATGATTTTTGCGTATTCTTCTGGATTGAGATCGTTAAAGAAATAGTAAATGGGATTTACATGCTCGCGATTAATAAATACTTCATAGTGAAGATGCGGTGCTGTCGACCTCCCCGTGGTACCGACATAGCCAATCAATTCTCCGCGCTTTACATGTTGACCATTCCGCACAACAAATGCGTTCATGTGCGCGTACCGGGTGCGATAACCGAAGCCATGATCAATTTCTACCTTTTTACCATAACCAATGAAACTGATTTCCGTGTTATCGACTGTGCCGTCGGCAGTGGCATAAATAGGTGTTCCAATGGGTGCGGCGAAGTCTATGCCTGCGTGCGGTCCAAACAGCTTCGTGAAGGGATCCCATCGATTGCCAAAGCCGGACGAGACAACCGCAATATTTTTTGAAATCGGTTGAATGGCCGGAATTGCGGCAAACAATTTCTCTTTGTTCTCTGCCAACTCTACGATTTCATCATGTGATTTGGATTCGACATAAACTTTTCTGCGCAACTTGTCCAGCGACTCATTTAGCTTGACAATGATCGCTTCATGAAGGATCCCTTTATTCTTGATATCTTCATAACGATCGGCGCCACCCACACCTGCTTCGCGAATTGATTTATCAATTGGCTCCGATCCTAGTACAACCCGGTAAATGTGGTCATCGCGGTACGCTATGTCTGCCAGTGTCTTGTCGAGGTCATTTACTTTCTTTTGCAGTTCACCAATATAAAATTCCAGTTCTTTCGCTTCGTTCTTTAGAATAAGCTCTTTGGGTGATTCGAAATAGTTATTGTACAAAAGAAGCAGTCCTACCGCCATGGCCATTGTCAGGGAAACGATTCCGATGATATTGATAATAATATCACCCGTAGACGTCTTGACGCGGATGTACTTACAAGAATGGGTATCGTAATAGTACTTGATCTTTGCCATTTAAAATTCAATTGAGGGTCGGAACGCTTTTAGTATCAATGTCTTGCATCCCGGTATGAGCTCTGCTTGCAAATCTAAACAATAAGGTCTTGCCAAGAAAACCATCATAAAAGGCCGCTTCAGGCTCAAAAAAGTCTGATTCCACGTTATTTTTTACCATTTTCCGGCGCCTGGTTTTATGTTAAGCCAAGGGTGGGGGGTGACAAAACCTTGATGCAACAGCATTTCTTACGATTAACCATTCATGATTAACCGGTGGTTGTTACCCGGCTGTGGATTGGAAAGATTTGAATTGTATAGGATCGGAGATTTCCGGTCTTCAATCGTCACATCCCAAGGCTCTGATTTTCGATGGAGGCCAGCTCGATGATTTTTGCATACTCCGCAGCATTGAGATCATTAAAGAAATAATGGATTGGATTCACGTGGGCACCATTGATAAACACTTCGTAGTGGAGGTGTGGCGATGTTGACAGGCCTGTGTCTCCTACATAGCCAATCAATTGCCCACGCTTGACATGTTGTCCGTTTCTTACAGCGAAAGCATGCATGTGAGCGTAACGTGTTCGATAGCCAAAGCCGTGATCGATTTCTATTTTTTTGCCATAACCGGTGAAACTTATGTCAACATTGGCAACCAAGCCATCGGCCGAAGCATAAATAGGTGTGCCAATGGGCGCCGCAAAGTCGATGCCAGTGTGCATCTTCCGCACTTTATAAATTGGATGAATACGAATGCCAAAGCCAGAAGCGAGCACCACCGTGGCCGTCTTGGGCACAGGTTGAATTGCCGGAATGGCTGCAAATAATTTTTCTTTGCTGTCGGCTAAACCGAGGACCTCATCGTGCGACTTGGATTCGATGTAAACTTTTCTACGAAGCTTGTCCAATGATTCATTCAGGCGCACGATAATCTCTTCATGATCAATATCCTTGTTCTTAATGTCTTCATACCGGTCCATTCCACCAACGCCTGCTTCCCGAATGGATTTGTCGATTGGCTCCGAGCCAAGCACAACGCGATAAATATTGTCATCGCGCTGGGCCATTTGGGCTATAATCTTATCAAGATCATTTACTTTCTTTTGAAGGTCTTCGAAGTAGAACTCCATCTCCTTTACTTCATTCTTGAGGATCACTTCTTTTGGCGTTTCAAAATAACTGCTGTACAGCAGAAGAATGCCAACGGCCAATGCCATCGTCAATGAGATTATTCCCAAAGCATTGAGGATAATATCTCCCGTAGAAGTTTTTACACGAACGTATTTACAAGACTCAGTATCGTAGTAGTAGTTGATCTTTGCCATACGATTTGTTCATTTAACTACAGGCCGGAATGCTTTTATTATCAATTCATTACATTCCAGATAAGGGCCACCTAGCAAATCTAAGCAATATGGGATTGCCGGAAAAACTGCATCTAAACATTGCCGTATCGACTTCGGTTTGCCAGGCAA
>JANYKP010000222.1 GCA_025358195.1 Cyclobacteriaceae bacterium | reverse complement strand
TTAATACGTGTTGAATTCTTGTTGCTTTCAATGATCATGGTATTGCCATCGGCACTGATCGTAGGGGCAAATTCAATGAATTTATCAGTGCTAATGCCCTCCACACGCCGGGGCTCTCCTTTATCCTGCTGTGCAGAAAGCCATAGGGGGCTAAATAGGAGCAGAAAAACACTTGGTAAGCACCACGACGCGGGACGTATCATAGCGTTAAAATAATCTTTTTATCGACCAATGAGTACAAAGGCCCCCCAGTAAAAGGGGGCATCATATTTTTTCTTCAGATCGAGTTGCGCCTGCCGGAAAGCGGCAACCTTGTCTTTTGAAACCAAAAAGTTAGTGTAAAAACCAATCATTAATTCCTCTGTAGCTTCATCACTGACTTTCCAAAGACTCATCACCAAATTATTTGCACCAGATACGAGGAACGCTCGCTGCAAGCCATACACACCTTCCCCATTCCTGATTTTCCCTGATCCTGTTTCGCAAGCGGAAAGAATGACGAGGTCAGTATGGTCCAGATTCAGGTTCATCACCTCCAGTGCAGTCAGTATACCATCCTCTTCAGGCACCGCGTCAGGTTTGGATGATTCCGTTGTCAAATTCTTTTCGACACCGGCCAGCAACAACCCTGACCGGGTCAATGGATTGTCGAAGGAGAGCGCCCCATTTTTTGAATAAACCATGGGTGCATCACCTTCATTTTCCGGTATAAAAAAACCGTGCGTGGCGATATGCAGAATGTCTGGGCTGCGGATGCTCTTGACTTTATCTTCGGAGGCTTCTTTGTTTAAATAGGAGTTGACTATCCACTGATTTTTTTTCAGCAACGTTTCTATGTTCAGAACCTCTTCTTTTGTTCCGGGCAGATCGGCTACCCCATGTTTCACGATTTCAGAGATGGCTGTATTTCTTGTGAGTGTGCCAACGTTCACGGCGGACAGCGCTTTATTGGATCGGAAATCGGGGAACCCAAATAAACTGGCGGACGGAGTGCTGGAAAGGGTGCTGGGCGTTGTCGTAATCTCGCGCAGATTACTAAGCAACCGAACGGTCACGCGATCCAGGAGATATTGATTTTTCTGCGTGTCATAGAGTGTGAGCGGATTGATTTTGTTGTAGACACCGTCGGCCGAAAAATAAATGGTCGTAACATTTCTCAAAAGGACTTCAATCGGCTCCCAATACAGAGCGTACGACCGATCATTCGCTAAATGAAACCGGATCGTATTGGTGTAATAACTAAACTCACGCCCCTCCATACTTTTTCCATTCCTGAAAGTCATCAATGCGGGGCCCGGTAGCTCGGGTCTCAGGACAAGGGCCGCATAAATAACCGAATCCTTTTCCAGGCTCAGCCGGATCATTTCAATAGCGGCCTCCCCAGGCCTCAACGCTTTTTTCACGTCCTGCCAGGTGATGGGTTGTTTCGTAAACTCACCTTCAAAAATCTCAGACTGCGACGAAAGCCATTTTTCCAGTTGATTTGCTTTTTGCTGGCTCTCTTCGATAACTTTTTGCTGGCCTTGCTTCTCTTCAAGCGTCAGCGAAACAAAACGGGCGAGTTTTTCCTTGAGTTGAAGCCACTCACCGAATTTTACCTGTAGGTCCGTATTGCCACTTGCTAAGATGGTGCTCCTGACTTTCACAGAGGCATTTAACAGCAAGGCTTTGGTCTCGAGCCTGAAATTGAAAAGCTGGCTTAACGCCACAGGATCTTTTTGCTGGTAGCGCACGACAAACTCTTCATAGTCATCGATTACTTTATTGATCTTATTAAGATAAGCCGTCTTTTCAAAGTCGCTGAGCGAGGGAAAAATTTCTTTGATCTGTTTGAGATAAAAATCAGAAACTTGGTGGAAGAGTGGGGCGGCTGCCGCGAATTCTCCCAATCCTTTCCTAAGCACGGACAGGTTATAGATTGTGTACATGTAATCGGGGTGGTCCTTACCCAGTATTCTCTCGCGTATTTTCAGTGCCGACTCGAGCAGTTGGAGGGCTTTATCCGGCTCACCAATCTCTTGATATACAGTACCCAGGTTTGCCGCTTTGTTGGCATAGCGGAGCGTCTGATCTCCTCCATTTAGTTTATCTACCTCAAGAGCCTGCAGATACAATTCCTTTGCTTTCTCA
>JANYKP010000220.1 GCA_025358195.1 Cyclobacteriaceae bacterium | reverse complement strand
ACCCAACTTGTTTTACCATTGGGAAAAAGGGTATTGTTACAACGTAAACGAAATGGCACGAGCCGTATGAAGCGAGAGTTTCAAGTACGGTTCTGTGAGAGGCTTGAGGGTGAAACTCCCTCTTGCCTACTCAGCGTGAAATGCTGCACTATCTTAACAGTTCCCTCGAAATAACCATCTTCTGAATCTCCGTAGTGCCCTCATAAATCTGCGTGATCTTCGCATCCCGCATGAGTCGCTCCACATGAAACTCTTTTACATAGCCGTAGCCTCCATGTATCTGCACTGCCTCCGTCGTCACCTCCTGTGCGATCTGAGAAGCATACAGTTTCGCCATGGCAGCGGCCTTCACAAAATCTTTCTTCGCGTCTTTTAACGAGGCAGCCTGCCATACCAACAAGCGGGCTGCGTCAATCTTGGTAGCCATCTCCGCCAATTTAAACTGGATAGCCTGATGGTCAGAAAGGTGCTTACCAAATGCTTTGCGTTCTTTGGAATACTTCAGCGCGAGTTCGTAAGCGCCTGAAGCAATGCCCAGGGCCTGTGCTGCAATGCCAATGCGACCGCCATTGAGTGTGCTCATGGCAAACGTGAATCCAAAGCCCTCTTCACCGATACGGTTGGCCTTCGGAACGTTCACATCGGTAAACATTAGGGAATGCGTGTCGCTTCCGCGAATACCCATCTTATCTTCTTTCTTGCCAACAACAAAGCCGGGCATGCCCTGCTCTAAAACCAGACAATTAATTCCCTTGTGTTTTTTCGCCGCATCTGTTTGGGCCATCACCAGGTACACACTTGCGCTGCTGCCGTTGGTGATCCAATTTTTGGTGCCGTTCACCAGGTAGTGATCACCTTTGTCTTCCGCCGTGGTGCGTTGGCTGGTGGCATCTGATCCTGCTTCCGGTTCAGACAAGCAGAAGGCACCCAATACTTCACCGGCAGCCAGGCGTTTTAAATACTTTTGCTTTTGTTCTTCGTTACCATTTTTTTCCAATCCCCAGCAGACGAGAGAATTGTTCACCGACATCATCACCGAGGCAGAGGCGTCCACTTTGGAAAGTTCTTCGATGGCAAGAACGTAGGAGATCGTGTCCATACCGCCACCGTTGTATTTCGGGTCTGTCATCATACCCATGAAGCCCAATTCGCCCATTCGCTTTTGCAACTCCGGTGGAAACTTCGCGTGTGTGTCACGTTCAATCACGCCGGGGAGCAATTCGTTTTGAGCAAAATCGCGGGCTGCCTGCTGCACAGCCAGATGTTCTTCCGTGAGTTGAAAATTCATGATGTCGGAGTAATGAGCGAATTAACAAAGATTCATTAAAAAGTTCATCTTTTCTTTTCACGATTACTCAAACAAATTGCCACGGCCTTAAGGCCGTGGCAATTCAAAAGAATGTTATCATTTAATCACGACTTCCGCCCAGGTAGAGCATCACGTAGTACACCAGGGTTGTGATGGCGCCAATGGCAGCCACTACATACGTCATGGCAGCCCACTTCAACGCGTCCTGTGCCATGTCATACTCCTGTGTGGTCACAATGTTGCGTGACTTCACCCAGGCCAACGCCCTGCGGCTTGCGTCAAATTCCACAGGCAATGTAACAATTGAGAACAGGGCAAACACGGCATAACAAACAATCATCACCAGCAAAGCGGTACTCCAGGGAAGAATACTTCCGGCAAACGCTCCTCCAAAAATCAGCGCCATCATGAGGAAGTTCAAGACCGAGGCGCTGATACTTTGTATCGGCACCATCGCCGACCGAAACTGCAACATGGTGTATGCGGTGGCATGTTGCACCGCGTGACCGCATTCATGAGAAGCAATGGCTGTTGCGGCAGCGTTGCGTCCATTAAATACTTCCTGACTCAAGTTCACCGTTTTGTTAGCGGGATTATAGTGATCGGTCAATTGACCCTCCACACTTATTACCTGAACGTCATGAATTCCGTTGTCCGCCAACATCAGCTTCGCCACTTCTGCACCCGTCAGATCTCGTGTCAGATGTGTTTGCGAATACTTTTTGAATTTACTCTTCAATCGCGAACTGATCATCCAGCCGATGAGCATGAAAAAAAGACCAATAAATAATGCGCCACCCATAGTTTATAAGAATTAAGTTTTTTTTATTTTTTCCAAAATTCGTGTAGTAGAATAACCCGGGACAAAGTCGATGGTTTTCACTACTCCTCCAGCCCTTTTCACAACATCTGCGCCAACGATATTTTCTGCCAAATAGTCACTCCCTTTAACAAGCACATTGGGTACGAGTTCGGAAATCAAATTCAACGGTGTGTCCTCGTTGAAAAAGACTACTAAATCAATGAACTGTAGCGAAGCTAAAACGTGAGCCCTCGAATTTTGGTTCTGAATGGGTCTTTCAGGGCCTTTAAAACGGCTCACAGAATCATCCGTATTGAGCCCTAAAACCAGCTTGTCTCCCAGTTCCCTGGCTTTCTCCAAATAGTCAACATGACCGAGGTGGAGAATGTCGAAACAGCCGTTGGTGAACACAACCTTCTTTCCCGTCTGCTTCCATTGGAGCACGAGGGCTTTTGCTGCGGCAAGATCTTTTATTTTGTGGGCTGCTTTTTCCATCGGATGAGCCAGTAACTGATGATCAAAGATACAACACCGCCCGCGATCATGGTTAGTGTTTGCCATCCATGAAAGATGAACACAAAGGCGATGGCATCCGCCTTCGGAAGATTGTACAACATGACCATACCTAATGGCACAATCGTATGATAGGAACCGGTTCCTCCCGGCAAGGGTGCCGCCATAGCAATTGCTCCCAATGCGAATACGGCCAACACCGCGCTGAAGCCAAGATGACTCGTGGTATCAAACGCCTTGATTACACAGTAACTCATCAGGAAGTATAAAAACCAGATGAACAAGGAATAAAAAACAAAGCGTCCTTTATTTTCCAATCTAAAAACCGACAATAAACCTTCTTTAAATCCGCTAATGATTTTTAAAAGCTTTTCGTTTTTGCGAAAAAGGTAAAGCACCACTACCACACCGACGATGCCAATCAATGTGATGATGGCCCACACCGGAACGCGAAACGTTGTGTCGCCTGATCCAATTCCAAGCGTCCCAAGAAACTCCATCAACTTGTCCCACTCAGCAATAAAAGCAATCAGAATTACTATCAAAAGACATAGTACGTCAGCAATCCTTTCGACCACGACAGTACCGAAGGAAACTTCCACCGGTGTACCCTCCAGTTTATACAAATTATAACAGCGTGAAACTTCTCCTCCGCGCGGTACGGCAAGGTTCACGAGGTAGCCGATCATCAGTGAGAAAAAGCTGTTGCTTAGTTTCACCCGATTCCCGGTTGGCACCAGCAACATCCTCCAACGCTCTGCCCGGATAATATGACTGATGAAGGCCACCAGCGCCATCAGTAGTAACCAGGCTTTGTCCGACTTCTGCCAGGCATCCCAGATAATATCCATTTTGTTTTCCCCCTCATCAACCGTTAATCCGCGCAACGAAAGCCATAGCAAGACTACTGTTAAGGCAATCATCAGTAAATATTGAAGTACGGTGCGAAGGGTTTTTAGCAATGGCTCTGGCTTTATAGTGGAAGTTAAACAGGAATAACTATTCGTTGTTCCATGAGGTTATTGTTTTATGTCCGTACGTCTAATTACTGTTTTCAGTTAAAAAAAGATTATCAATCAGCCGTACATCGCCCACCTGCGCGGCGATCAGGAGGATCGCACGACTGGGATCGGTTATGTTGTCCAATTGCGTTAAGTTTTCACGATCGGCCAGCGCGAGGTACTCCAGTTTCACGTTATTTAGATTGCACTGAGTCGCAACGGTTTTTCTTAGCTGGGAAAAGGATTCTCCCTGAAGAAGTCTGTCGCGTGTTTGCTTCAGACTCTGGTACAGAATTACAGCGCGCTTCCTTTCCGCTGCATTCAATCGCATATTGCGGGAAGACATTGCCAACCCGTCGACTTCCCTCACGATGGGTGCGCAGACCAGTGACAGATCAAATTTCAATTCCTCCACCAGCCTGGAAATAACCCTGAACTGTTGAAAATCCTTTTGACCAAAATAGGCACGATTGGGTTGGACCAGATTAAATAATTTAGACACAACCAGCGCAACTCCGCTGTAGTGTCCGGGACGGAATTCACCTTCCAATATTTTATCGAGGGCTCCAAAATCAAATTTTAGCTGACTGACCGCTGGATACATCATTGAATTATCCGGACAGAAAACCGCATCACATTCAGTCGCCACGAGCATCTGAATGTCTTTGTCCAGGGTTCGCGGATACTTCTCAAGATCAGCCAGATTGTTAAACTGCGTGGGGTTCACATAGATCGAGCAAACGGTGATCGCATTTTCCTTTTTGGAAGCATGAAGCAGACTCATATGGCCCGCATGCAGGGCACCCATGGTGGGTACTAATCCGACAGTAGAGAGATTGGAACGTTCTCGTTTCAAATAGGCCTTCATCGGCCCTATTTCCCTGAAAATATGCATTCCAGCCCTTTATGAAAGGCCGCAAATATAGGCTTTATAATTGATTCACAGTTGATTAGGGGGTGAATTTACCGTACCTTTGTGTCCTTGTTTCCTAATAAAAACTACTATTATGTCTAAACTACGCATTCTCTATGTAGCCAGTGAGATCAACCCTTTTCTACAGACCTGTGAGGTAGCTGAATTTGTGCGCAAGCTTCCACAGGCTATGCAGGAAAAAGGCATGGAGATCCGTATCCTGGTGCCACGATTTGGATTGATTAATGAGCGTAAAAACAGGCTGCACGAAGTTGTTCGCCTGTCCGGAATAAATATTTCTGTTGGCGACGAGGAAAAACCACTGATCATTAAGGTGGCTTCAATTCCCAATGCAAAATTACAAGTCTATTTTATCGATAACGAAGACTACTTCCATCGTAAGTCCGTCTTCCATGACAAGGAAAATAAATTCTACGAAGACAACGATGAACGCGCGATTTTCTTTTGTAAAGGTGTGATTGAGACCGTCCGCAAGCTAGGCTGGACACCCGACATCGTTCATTGCAATGATTGGATCACGAGCTTCATTCCTTTGTATTTGAAGACCACCTATAAGAACGATCCTCTATTCAAGAACACGAAGACCGTTTTTACAATCTACAACAACAGTTTCAGTCACAAATTCAAAGGTGACCTGATGGGCAAAGTGAAGATGTTGGATATTGAAGACAATATGCTGGGCCACCTAAAGACGGGGGATTACGAAGGGTTTATTAAATTGGGGGCCCAATTTGCCGATGTTGTTTCCGTAGCTGGGGACAATAAAAAACTGGAAGGATTAGTTAAAAAGATTAAAGAGAAGAAAGTTGAAACCATCGAGAAGGACGATAACTACACCGAATCGTTTTATAACCTTTATACAGAATTGGCAGGTTAGGACTGCCGGCCTGCTGCTGTGTTTTCTTTTGCTTCTTTTTCTTTCTTGCAAAGACGATGCCGCCTTCGTGGGGTTTCCAAAGAATTCCCGATTGAATACACGCTTTGTTGAGTTACCCGTCAATCCAAGCGTTCTTCGGTTTGATGGCGTGCTTACACGAAACTCCGCGCAAGATCCTATTAAGCGAATCCTGGTGGGCCGCTACAATGATCTGCAATTCGGAAACATAGAGGCGAGGGGCTATGCCAATATCGCCCCGCCGATCGCAGTTGGAATCGTGCCTTCAACGGCTACTTTTGATTCACTGGTGCTTCAGCTAAAATTAGATGACTACTATTACGGCAACAGTGACTCAACCCAACAACGGATTCAAATATTTGAAGTGTTGGACACAATCAAGAGTACCATCGGCTACTACAGCAGTTCCAGTGTGTCAATCTCCAGTACGCCTTTGGGTGAAGCAAAGTTTAGCGTAGACCCGGCGGCTTTTGATAAAGCCTTGCCCCTGAATTCGGACCGGGACACCTCCAATAACGTCACAACAAATGTCCGCATCAAACTTCAGGGTGCACTGGGCCCCAATCTCCTCGCGGACTTAATGTCCGACCCCCAAACCCTCATCAGTGATCCTGACGCATTTATGGGTAAATACAAGGGGCTGGCTTTCGTGATGGCCCAGGGTGATAAGATTATTGGCATTGATCCTACATTCACCTCCCCCTTTCCAAAAGGAAAGGATACAAAACTTTCTCTCTACTATACCGACGGAACGACCCGATCCAGGGCAGATTTTCTTTTCTTTTTCGCCAATAATTTTACCTATGGCAAAACGTATCCCGCTGTAAGTTTTACTACCATTACCACTGACCGGAACTCAACAGCACTGAGTGGAATCCAGGGTTTCAAGGATTTTGTTCCGCCGGATGATCACTTTTATGTTCAAAGTGGGACAGCGTTGCTAACAAAAATTGATCTTACCTCTTTCTATAACTATGTCGATACACTTGAAAATGTTGTGTTCAATTCTGCCGAGCTGGTCGTAACGAATACTTCCAAGCAGAAGTCCCCTGCACATGTGCAGTTACGGATATTGGATTCAACTAATCATTTCAGGTCGCCGTACATGGACAGTCTTGTTAATGACGTAATCACATCAACACTTTCTCCTTATTTTGCAAAAATCCCAACCGCCTGGTTTATTGGAACATCCACTACTGGTGCTTCCATTGAAGTACGTGCTGATCAGGGACCTGCTTTCGCGGTGGCAACGGATACACACGAAGTTGGTAAAATCTTTATCACAGAGTTCTGTCAACAGATTTTTCGACATAAACATGATAAAAGAAGGATAAAGACTCTTGCGCTGATGGCGGTTGAATCAGAATTTCAAAAATCGGTCAACGGCTTAGTGCTCGACCGCAACATCTCGCTTCGTTTATATTATTCAAAGCCTGTCAGTAAAATCCGGTAGCAATGTGTGGAATTGTTGCGTACGTGGGACATCGTCAGGCCAGCGATGTAATTATAAAGGGCCTCAAGCGGCTAGAATATCGGGGATACGATAGCGCTGGAATCGCCTTGTTAAACGGAGCGCTGAATGTCTACAAGAAGAAGGGAAAAGTCACTGAACTGGAAGAGTACCTGAAAGGTCTCGATCTCAAAAGTCACATCGGCATGGGTCATACACGGTGGGCCACTCATGGTGAACCGAATGATGAGAACGCGCACCCGCATTACTCGTCCACAAAAAAACTTGCCATCATCCATAATGGGATTATTGAGAACTACGCATCGCTCAAGCAGGAGTTAGTCCGCAAAGGCCACAAATTCTTGAGTGAGACGGATACGGAAGTATTTATTCACTTCATTGAAGACATCAAAGACAAAGAAGACTGTTCGCTGGATGAGGCCGTTCGATTGGCTTTGACGAAAGTGGTAGGCGCTTATGCTATTGTAGTAATGTCTTTTGAAAACCCAAATATGCTGATCGCAGCCCGAAAGGGAAGCCCATTGGTGTTGGGCGTAGGCAAAGGCGAGTTTTTCATGGCTTCGGATGCGACACCGATTATTGAATACACCAATGAAGTGGTTTATCTCAACGACCAGGAAATTGCCGTGGTGGACAATGGCAAGCTGACTATTAAAAATGTTGCCAACCTTCCGTTGACGCCATACATTCAAACGCTGGATATGGAATTAGCGGCCATTGAAAAAAGCGGCTTTGAACATTTCATGCTGAAAGAGATTTTTGAACAACCCCGCTCGATTATGGATTGTATGCGGGGTCGCTTAGACTCAGCATCCAATCGCCTGATCCTGGGGGGGCTGCGCGAGTATATAAAAAGATTAGTCAATGCAGACCGCATTATGATTATTGCCTGCGGCACTTCCTGGCACGCGGGTTTGGTAGCTGAGTATTTCTTTGAAGAGTTTTGCCGTATTCCAACGGAGGTCGAATATGCTTCTGAATTTCGCTACCGCAATCCAGTGATTCGCGAAGGGGATGTTGTCATTGCAATTTCACAATCCGGTGAGACTGCCGACACACTGGCCGCTATTGATTTAGCAAAATCAAAAGGTGCCATCATTTTTGGTGTGTGTAATGTTGTCGGTTCATCCATTCCACGTGCTACACACGCCGGGGCATATACACACGCAGGACCGGAAATCGGTGTGGCCAGTACGAAGGCCTTCACAGCACAACTCACCGTGCTGAACATGATTGCCCTGATAGTGGCCGAACAAAAGGGAACGATCACTGAGCAGAAGTTTCATGAGATGCTGGTGGAGATGGAGAACATTCCATCGAAAGTGGAGCGTGTACTTAAACTCAATGCGCAGATCCAGGTGATTGCCGAAGAGTTCAAGGATGTTCGTAATTTTTTATATCTCGGACGCGGTTACAATTTCCCTGTGGCCCTTGAAGGCGCACTCAAATTGAAAGAGATTTCATACATCCACGCAGAGGGTTATCCGGCTGCTGAGATGAAGCATGGTCCTATTGCGTTGATCGATGATGAGATGCCGGTGGTGTTTATCGCTACCAAAGACAGCTCGTATGAAAAAGTTGTTTCCAACATCCAGGAAGTGAAGGCCAGAAAGGGCAGAGTAATCGCTGTTGTAACAGAAGGCGACACTCAAATTCCAAAAATGGCCGAGTTTGTGATCGAAGTGCCTGCTACTATCGAAGCGTTGATGCCGATGGTTTCCGTTGTGCCACTCCAATTACTTTCCTATCACATAGCCGTGATGCGAGGCTGTAATGTCGATCAGCCAAGAAATCTGGCGAAGTCGGTAACGGTGGAATAATAACGGAGGACGGTTTTTCTTACCCCTACCTCGTACTCGTAACGTTCTGTATTACAACAGAAACAACCCTTCTGTGGGAGTCCAACTATTCACGATTCTGGGGGTGCAATTACTGCCAACCTGCCTTTAAAATTTGCCAAGACCAAAAAGGAGAAGTCTCTTGATGGTACTTTCACTAGATGCAGACAATACCGTGTTTTCACCACAACGGAAAACAAATTAAGAATCTCGAAGCCGCTGTTTAATTTTTCTTCGTCAGAGGCGATCCTGGCTTCTTCTTTGCCAAAGCATTCTTAAGGACCATGATAAAAATTATGCCAAATCCTATAGTTGTGACGATGATCAAAAGCAAAAGCAAGATGTCAGCTAATTTCATGTGTTATTAATTTTATTTTTATGCCACATGCCGGAATGCCGTAGTACCGGCATTCCGGCACGCAGGCATGGAATTCGCCAATTATTATCTCCCATTGGGTGAAAGTAAATCATGGCTCATTTCATTTTTCAATATTTTTTTCCATATAAACGAATAACGCAATAAACACTCCGGTGGCAAAAAGACAGAGTATTAATACAAAGATAAGCAATAAGCTGCTGCCATTCTCGGTCGCAATCAGCGCATAAATGCCGGCACCAGTTCCTAGTATGAAGGAGGTTAGGGATCTCATCAACTCGATATAGAACTTAACGCGTTCTGGATTCATTGAGGTACCTGAATGAAAGTCTAATTTAGTTGCTAAGTCAGTTTGTGCAAGAATAACATATCTCGGAAAACCTGATCAAAATCTCAGCCGGTCCTGGATTCATCCATTAACATTGAACAAATCCGGTATCGTTGGTCATGTGTGTCATTATATACTGCCTCCAGCAATTTGCACACATTCTTTACCCCGATCCTCTGCGCCCATTCAAATGGTCCGAATGGATAATTTGTACCCAGCTTCATAGCCTTGTCAATGTCTTCGCGCGTAGCGGTACCTTCCTGAACGGTGCAGTACGCTTCGTTGATAATCATACAGATAACACGCGGGGTCACGAACCCCACGCGGTCGGCCACCACCCGGTAATCAGTCTTTAGCTCACCGCAAATCTTTCTTAATGTCGCTACGTGGTTCTCCTGTGGTAGACTGACCTCAAAAATTTCTCTGTTTACGAAAGTGGCCAGGCCACAAAACCCAATGATATTTTTTGAGTGGGATATCCCCAATTGTGATAAGCTGATAAACGTCGTGTTAAGAAAGACAATTGAGGATGAGTAATCATGATAGAAACTGAGTTGTACATTTTCTTCGATTGTAAAATCGAACACAACATCGCACGTCGCTAATAATTTTTCTGCCTCCCGACTGACCGAAACCCGATAGGTATTTGCTGGCCCAAATTTCTGCCTCACCTCTTCCAACTCAGCATTTGATCCGATTATGAGAATTTCCATTCAGGAATTTATGAGGGTCACACAATTACTTCCGCGCATTTTTTTCAGATATTTGATCACCCGCAACATTACGGGAATTTATGTCAAAAAATGTAATCTATTCTGCCAATGCTCCGGAACCTATTGGGCCTTATAGTCAGGCCATACAGGTGGGCGACCTTTTGTTTGTTTCAGGACAAGTCGCTATCCAAAAATCTTCAGGAAACATAATTACCGGAAATATACAGGACGAGACTCACCAGGTGATGAAAAATCTCGGAGAAATACTAAAAGCAGCAAGCCTGAATTTTTCCAACGTTGTTAAGTGTACTATCTTTTTGACAGATATGAATAATTTTCCCAAGGTAAATGAGGCATATGGTTCCTATTTTGCAAATCAACCGCCGGCGCGGGAAACGGTAGAAGTAAGCCGTCTTCCAAAAGATGTGAATGTCGAAATCTCCTGCATTGCGGTGAAGTGATCTCCCTCCTGCCAGCCTATCACGAAACAATTGTTTTGCCACGGCCGGCGGATGAAATTTACCAAACACTCGCGGTCGCCACGTCCAATAAACCATTTATTCAACCCGACGAACAGAAACTTTTGTTCAACGGGTGGGTAAAAGAAGAACGATTCAGACTTTCGTTGCGTGTTCACCGAGCCAATAATTACCTTCCCCTCGTCATCGGACAGATTGAGCCAACTTCATCGGGGAGCATTTTGTTTATCGATTACAAGTTGTTTCCCACGACACGACTTTTGTTGACCCTGTGGACTTTGCTCCTGATGCTGGGTTCCGTTTTCAGCGCTTATCAAACAAAAAATATTTTATACCTGGCAGGAGGGGCTGGCATTATCATTCTTATACATACCATTGTTTGGTCCAATTTCAAGATTCAACTCAAGCCCACCCGTGAAGCTTTTCATCGACTTGTATCGTGACCCGGAAGGGAAGAAGTTTGTACATTTGAATCCGTTTCCAAGATTAAAATGAGAGAAGTTCGGGTCAGGTTTGCTCCCAGTCCTACCGGTGCGTTGCACATTGGTGGCGTTCGCACAGCCTTGTACAATTATTTGCTGGCACGGAAGTATAACGGCACCATGATCTTACGGATCGAGGACACAGACCAGACACGCTACGTACCCGGTGCCGAAGCTTATATTGTTGAATCACTGGCGTGGGCGGGGATTAAAATTGATGAAGGTGTGGGTGTGGGTGGACCCTACGCGCCTTATCGGCAGTCCGAGCGCAAAGCATTGTATAAAACTTATGCACAAAAACTAGTTGACGAAGATCATGCTTACTATGCCTTTGATACGGAACAAGATCTTGAAGAAATGCGTAAGCGTACACCCAATGCACAATACGATGGTGTGACACGCATGCAAATGAAAAATTCGCTCACGCTTTCCGGAAAGGAGGTGGCTCAGAAACTATCCGTGGGTGAAAAGTATGTGATACGGTTGAAAGTCCCAGGTAAGGAGGAAATCCATCTTACCGACCTGATCCGGGGTAGCGTTACCGTACAATCCTCACAAGTTGACGACAAGGTGCTTATGAAATCGGATGGAATGCCGACCTATCATCTCGCCAACGTAGTCGACGATTACCTGATGAAAATATCACACGTGATTCGTGGAGAGGAATGGCTTCCGTCGGCGCCCTTGCATGTGCTGCTGTACCGTTATTTAGGCTGGGAAAAGGAAATGCCGCAGTTCGCCCACCTGCCATTGTTGCTGAAACCTGATGGCAACGGTAAGCTCAGCAAGCGCGATGCCGATAAGATGGGGTTTCCCATCTTCCCCCTCAACTGGCAGGATCCCGAAAGCGGTCATGTTGCCATTGGTTATCGTGAGGCAGGCTATCTGCCAGAGGCACTTATCAATTTTCTGGCATTCCTCGGCTGGAATCCAGGTACGGAACAAGAACTCTTTTCCATGGAACAATTGATTGAAGCATTTACCCTGGAACGAATTGGTAAAGCAGGAGCCCGTTTTGATATTCAAAAGGCGCAGTGGTTCAATCAGCATTATCTACGAAGTAAATCTGACGACGTGCTCATAGGATACCTGCTCGATTCTTTAAAAAAGGAAAATATTGATTGCTCTCAGGAAAAAGCAAAAAAGATTGTGGCGGTTATGAAAGAGCGTGTGACATTTCCGAAAGATTTCTGGGAACAAGGGAAATTCTTTTTCACCGCTCCCGTCTCGTTCGATGAGCAGGTGGTCTCGAAGAAATGGAACGATGATACCGTGAAAGTATTAACGGCCTTCAGCAATGAAATCAAATCCGGAAGCAACCTGATTGCTGAAACGGCGAAAGATACCCTGGAGATGGTCACGTCAAAACTTGGAATAAAAACAGGACACATCCTTCAGGCGTTGCGCATGTCCATCACCGGCGGCGCCTCCGGCCCTGACCTGATGATAACGATGGAGATACTTGGAAACGCTGAAGTATTCAAACGTATCCATTTTGCAATTAAAACGTTAAAAGTAAAAGTTACCTGACGATGGCAAAGAAAACTGGACCACACCGGAAATCGCAAAAGACGAAGCCGAAACCACGCGTTCACAAAGACCTTGACGGTTTGGAAGTCTCTATTGACACGTTCGGTGAAATCCGTTCCAATATGAATATTGAAAAGATCAATGAATTCCTTAACAAAAATGTAGATGACAAAAAACTTCTCGAGCGGGAAGACTATGAGGAAATGAAAAAGAAGGGGAAATCAAAAGGCAAAATAAAAAGGAAATAAAATCTTATGAACTCACACGAAATCGACTACCAGATCAAAGGCGAAAGTATCCAAATTGTCGAGGTTGAACTCGATCCATCAGAGACAGTAATTGCCGAAGCGGGTGCTATGCTTTTCATGGAAGAGGGCATTCAATTTGAGACGAAGATGGGCGATGGTTCTGCCGCGAATCAAAGCATCTTTGACAAGCTGTTATCGGCAGGCAGCCGTGTGCTCACCGGTGAGTCACTCTTTATGACTCACTTTACGAACAGGGGAAACAAAAAAGCGAAAGTTGGTTTTTCTGCACCTTATCCCGGCACGGTAATACCCATCGACCTGGCTACGAGTCGTAACAATGAATTGATCGTGCAGAAAGACGGATTTCTTTGCGCAGCCTTCGGGACGAAGCTTTCCATTTTCTTCAACAGGAAGCTTGGTGCAGGACTCGTGGGCGGTGAGGGGTTTATTTTGGAAAAGCTGCAAGGAGACGGAAAAGTGTTCGTCCATGCCGGGCGGTACGGTCATCGAACGTACCCTGAACAACGAGACCCTGCGCGTTGACACAGGATGTGTTGTTGCGTTTGAATCACATATTGATTTTGATGTAGAAGCCTCTGGCGGCCTGAAGTCTATGATCTTTGGTGGAGAGGGAATCTTTCTTGCTACACTTCGCGGAACAGGAAAGGTTTGGCTTCAGTCCATGCCGATCCGCAAGCTTGTCCAGGCACTTGCTCCGTACGGCGCTAACAGCCGGAAGGAAGCCAGTTCACTGCTCGGCACGTTGCTAAAAAGTTAACGTCAGCGATTCAAGGGAAGCCGGGGAACAAGGGCGGATACCGTCTTTTTATATTGTCTGTACTCCTCTCCAAAAGTTGCGATGAGTTTTTTCTCCTCCAGGTAAATCCCGATGGGCAAATAAACGAATACGCTCAGGCAGGAGATCAGCGATGGCAGATTAGGCATGAACAGAAAAAATCCCATCGTGATGAGTATAAGCCCGGAATAAATTGGGTGCCTAACGAGTTTTAATACTCCATCAATCTTCAATTCATTCTTTTCATCGGCAAAACCCAGAAACGATTTCAGTCTATACTGGCGAAAGGCAATTTGGATGGTCATCACACCAAAGGTGGTGAACAAAAGACTTAGGTAGCGCACCACGCCTTCGCTTTTAAAAAAGTATGGAGCTGAAATACTTCCGTTCAGAACTAACAACCCCAACAATCCAACCGTAGAAAAGATGCTGTAAAACAAACGGTAGTAGCGAAACAGACGTCCTAACGAATGGCTTGCACCTGCCTTCACTTGTTCTGATGCCAATGCACTGTGCAACGTAAAATAAATGATCCATCCGCCAGCAAGAACAAAATAATTCATCATAGTAAAGGTAAAAAGATTTGGATTGTATCTGGTGAATAATGGGTCGCACTTCAAATTGTCGCATTCAAACGATTTCACTTGGGGCTAAAGCCCTGTAACTTTAGGGCAAAATTGCCACGGATTTAAACCCGTGGCAATTCTGGAATGGCCTTCGGTTTGATTATTTGTTTAATGGATTGAAACAGCAATGGATTGTTCCTATATTTCAAATGAATTACAACTTCCTTATTCACAGTCACCGATTACTGTTTACCGATTACCCAATGAATTTTTGCATAGTTAATTTGTTGATATAAAACTGAATGCTTAACTGCCATACCGCCTATGACCATTGGCCTTATCCGTGAAGGAAGAATTCCACCCGACAAGCGTGTAACGTTCAGTCCGTTGCAGGTGGAGGAAATCATGCAACGATTCGCGAACGTTCAGGTTGTTTCTCAGCAAAGTCCGGTACGGTGCTTCGGTGACGAGGAATACACGGCACTTGATATACCCTTAGTAGAAAATATCCATGTGTGCGACATACTCATGGGTATCAAGGAAGTGCAGATACCAGATCTTATTCCGAATAAAACATATCTTTTTTTCTCACATACCCTCAAGAAACAGCCACACAATAAAAAGTTGTTACAAGAGATCCTGAAGAAAAATATACGTTTGATTGATTATGAAGTGCTGCGTGATACCCAGGGCAACCGGCTGGTGGCCTTCGGAAGGTTTGC
>JANYKP010000182.1 GCA_025358195.1 Cyclobacteriaceae bacterium | reverse complement strand
GCCAGCCTCAAATCAGGCGATGAGTTAAAGGTTTCTGAGAACTCATACCTTGGATTGGTCCATGCCACCGGCAAACCCCTGGAATTGAAGCAAGCCGGTAGTTATAAGGTCGCTGATTTAGCTGCCAAAGTAAGCGGTGGTACGAGTGTACTCAACAAATACACCGATTTCATCTTGAGCAGCAATTCCGCTGAATCTAAGAAAAATCGTCTTAGTGCAACGGGGGCAGTTCATCGTGGGGAACCGACCATGCTTAGCGTCTACCTGCCGCCCCCTCAAAATGCCAGCATCTTTGGCAAATCAATGGTGGTGGAATGGGAAACTCCTAAGAGTGGTGGTCCCTATATCGTTACCCTGAAGAATATTTTCGAGGAAGATCTTGCCAAATTTGAAACTCCCGAAACGATTTTGCGAATTGATTTGTCCGATCCAAAATTGAGCAATGAATCAGCGTTTCTCGTGGAAGTAGCGAGCAAGGCAGATGCAAAGACGAAGTCGGAAGGAAAAGTGGTTAAAAAACTTTCCCCTGCAGATCTGGATCGCGTAAAGAAAGCTTTTACCGAAATATCGGGTGAGGTGAAGGAAGAATCTGCCTTTAATAAATTTATCCAGGCTGGATTCTATGAGCAGAATGGGTTGTTGATAGATGCTCTCACATCCTATGAGGATGCGATCAAAATGGCGCCGGATGTTGATGACTTTAAACTAGCGCGGGATGAATTTCTTTACAGAAATAAATTAGCAACGCCCAAGCCATAAATAATTAATTTGATTTACAAAACCCTGGTCCTGATCGCTGTCGGACCAGGGTTTTTCTTTATTTGGCTGACAACAATATTCTTCTAATTTTGTACACCACCTTAATAATTTCTCCTATGAGCGTACTCGTCAATAAGAATTCACGTGTCATCGTGCAAGGCTTTACTGGTTCAGAAGGCACCTTTCATGCTGGCCAGATGATCGAATACGGTACAAACGTAGTAGGGGGAGTCACACCGGGTAAAGGTGGCCAGATGCACCTGGGTCGTCCGGTTTTCAATTCTGTGAAAGAAGCAGTTGAGAAAACGGGGGCCGATGTGTCCATCATTTTTGTTCCTCCGGCTTTCGCGGCTGATTCTATCATGGAAGCGGCAGATGCTGGTATCCAGGTAATCGTTGCCATCACGGAAGGTATTCCTGTCAAAGATATGATGATGGCAAAGCAATATGTAAAGGACCGTAAGGTGACATTGATAGGACCTAATTGCCCTGGAGTTATTACCCCTGGTGAAGCGAAAGTTGGAATCATGCCAGGATTTGTATTCAAAAAGGGAAGTATTGGCATTGTGTCAAAATCAGGAACGCTTACCTACGAAGCAGCGGACCAAATTGTAAAAGCGGGCTTGGGAATTACGACTGCAATAGGCATTGGCGGCGATCCCATCATTGGCACTCCTACCAAGGAGGCAGTGGAGCTCTTAATGAACGATCCTGATACAGAAGGGATCGTTATGATCGGGGAGATTGGAGGAAATTATGAACCCGTCGCTGCACGATGGATTAAAGAAAATGGAAACAAGAAGCCCGTCGTCGGGTTCATTGCAGGTCAGACCGCTCCTGCCGGCAGGCGAATGGGTCATGCGGGGGCCATCATTGGAGGCGCAGAGGATACGGCAGCAGCGAAGATGAAAGTGATGCGCGAATGCGGGATATATGTTGCTGAATCACCCGCATTGATTGGTGAAACGATGGCACAGGTGCTCCGAAAGAAATAGTCAATACGTTTTTATCCACGAGGGAAGCCACTATCAAAAAGCAGCCTTGAATTCCTTTTCGAGATGAGAATTCAATTGGTTCAGATCTGAAAAGGTTTGCAGTTGCTCCACTTCTTCAACAGGATCATCTTTTTTAAACATTACCTGGACGAAAATGTCCTTGAGGATGTAGATGTAAATTTTTCTTCCTCCCCGAAAATGTTCGCCCACCAACGAGCCTTCTTCTCTCAGTAATTGGATTATTTTCTTCCTCGAAAAAACTCCAAAAATCTCTTTGAGCCACATAACTATTTTGGTTTTAATTTGTCTCTGAAAAGCCTAAAGAAAGGCAGAAGTAGTAGGCTTGCAAAGGGGTGTCGATGAGTGGGTAGAATGACCACATACGATTTCAATCAGTTATTCCCTTAATTGAAAAAAGATGACGAGGTTAACAAAAACATTACCTGCTTAAGAAGGCAGGTGCATTTGGAAATTGCTTCAAATCTGCCTTTTCCCTAAGTATTTTAGCAATAATGAGGAAAATCTTGCATCATCGTACAAATCTTAAAGAAGGTCATTCGCCAGGTTGGCCAATTCGGACCGTTCCCCCTTTTCAAGGGTGATGTGCGCATAGAGTTCGTGGTCTTTTATCCTGTCAATCAGATAAGAGAGCCCATTGCTTTGAGAGTCCAGATAGGGTGTATCGATCTGAAAGATATCGCCAGTAAAAATAATTTTTGTGTTTTCTCCGGCCCGTGTAATAATGGTCTTCACTTCATGCGGCGTCAGATTTTGTGCTTCGTCAACGATAAAGCAAATGTTGGAGAGACTTCGACCGCGTATGTAGGCCAGCGGTGTGATCACCAACTTTTCATTAGTCACCATTTCCGTAATCCTCGAATACTCCTTGTCGTTTTCGCTGTATTGATTCTGGATGAATTTCAAATTATCCCACAAGGGCTCCATGTAAGGATTCAGTTTTGACTTAATATCCCCAGGAAGGTATCCAATGTCTTTGTTACTCAGAGGTACGATAGGACGCGCTAAATAAATCTGTTTGTACTCCCGCTTTTGCTCTAACGCTGCGGCCAGGGCAATCAATGTTTTACCGGTGCCGGCTACTCCCTGCATGGTAACCAATTTTATTTCAGGCTTGGTCACAGCGTGGATGGCGAAGGCCTGCTCTGCATTCCTTGGCTTGATTCCATAAACCGATCTTTTCTCCACATGCTCGACCATGCCATTGGCGGAGTTGTAAAAAGCAAGGATGGACTTCTTTCCGCTCTTTAATATGTAGTAATGGTTCTTGGTAAGATTGGCATCGCCCAGCAAGTCTTCCGGCGGGCAATAGCCTTTTTCATACAACAGGTCTATTACATCAGGATCGACATTATCCAGTACCGTCTTCCCGGTGTAGAGCGAATTCAGGTTCTGGACTTTTCCTGTGGTATAATCTTCCGCCTGAAGACCAAGCGACTTTGCTTTCAACCGCAGGTTAATGTCTTTCGATACTAAGATTACTTTCCGGTCTTTTTCTTCTTTTTGAAGTAGAAGGGCTGAGTTCAGGATCCGGTGATCCGCCTTGTGCTCATTAAAAACCTTGTTGGCATCCAGGGTGCCATTACTGCCGGTATCCATCAACACCTTGAAGTTCCCTTTGCTCTTCCCGTTGAGGGGGTTCCATTTTTGGAGCATCTGGTCTTTTGCCAGTTTGTCGATCAAGCGTATAAACTCGCGTGCTTCAAAATTTTTGGTGTCGTTGCCCTTTTTGAAGTTGTCCAACTCCTCCAGCACGGTGATCGGGATCCCGATATCGTGTTCATCAAAATTGAGAATGCTGTTGTGCTCGAAGAGGATGACGGAGGTGTCGAGTATGAAAACTTTCCGCTCTTTTTTGATTTTTGACATAGATTAAAAAATAGTTCTTGAAAGCGTTGTTCGTTGTTGGTTGATCGTTGTCGATTCTCCATTATTCAATATTGAAGGCACGACAAACGAACAACGATCAACCAATTTTACCGGCCGGACAAAACAAAACCGCGAAGATACTTCCTTACGGGACTTGAAAAGCACCCTGCAGGCATGAACAGTATCTTCGCGGTATCCAATCGATGAATAAAACTAAGAAAACGAGAATCATAAATCAATGATCGGAGATGAAAGTTTTGTAAAGATTGTGAATGGCGGTTTGGAGTTACTTTACACTCTAACCTGTCATTGAGGTCATAGCCGACCTTTGAGAAACCATGTGGGTATAATAAGCAGCGTTGGATTCAGGAGGCTCCTCTGGAGCCTGGGCGGCCCATTTGCTTATATTCTATAAATAGGAAGCTCCTCAAATAGGAAGCTCCTCTGGAGCCGCTTGTGTTCTATGCAATTAATGATGCAGAATATAACTATTGTAAATTTTGGAAATTGTTTGACTAGATCCGAAAGAAAATATGGCGGGAAAGGCAACAAGCTTTTTGATTAAATACAAGATTGTTTTACCCTTCAAGAATTCAAGAAACTCTTGCAGGAAGCCCCAGTGGGGCTACCTGTTTATAGTAATATGTTTACCAAGCTCCAAGGCTCCATAGGAGCCTCCTAAAAACGTTCTTTAAACAGATGCCTATTCAATAAAATCGAACACGTATTTCTCCTCAAATGGTATTTCAAATTTCTTTAGCAGCTCGAGATACTCATGCTTGAACGATTTCTTTTGATGATGTATCTCCTGGTTCAGCACATATTTTACAACTCTATCAATATGAGAGTGCGAATAGGAAAACACACCATAGCCCTCTTGCCAACTGAATTTTCCATTAACCCACCTCTTGTCATTAATAAATTCGTTGCTTTCCACTTTAATCTCCTTTACAAAATCGGAAATCAGGAATGTTGGTTTGTATCCCACGAACAGATGTGCATGATCAGGCATGCAGTGAACTGCAAGCATTTTCGCGTGCCGGTTTTGTACCAGGCCTGTTATATATTTGTGCAATTCCTCTTTGTGTTCTTTTGGGATCAGACTTTCTCTTCGCTTTACAGCAAATACAAATTGCAGATAGATTTTAGAAAATGTGTTTGCCATAAATAATTCGGGTTGGAGTCAGGATTCAGGAGGCTCCTCTGGAGCCCGGTGCAGCAAATTTGCTATTTTCTAGAAACAGAAAGCTCCGTTGGAGCTAACGGTTTTCCGTACAATTTGAAGATTTGTGTTGCTTTGCTTTAGCATTTTCGCCAGCCGGTTTTGAGCCAAGCCAGTCATGGAGGCTCCTCTGGAGCCTGGGCAGCAAATTTGCTATCCTCTATAAACAGTAGCTCCGCTAGAGCTTGCCTGTTTTCTGTACGATTAAAGATCGAGCAGCCTGATCATTGACACCACACTGAATTTGAAAGAAATCAATTCATCCGATTTCCAAACGCTTCATCGTCATCCAAATCCTTATCGCCTTCTTTCGGCACACTAAACATGCCGCTGATTAGGTCCTTGAATTGGAGTCCTTTTGCCAGATAGTGTTTGCTGATCAAGCTGTATTCCGCAAGCCCATGGAGTGCAAACTCCATGAAAAAGAGTTTTGTCGCTGGGTCCTGGCCTTTTTGGAATTCATTTATTAGTTCAGACAAACCAGGAACGGATTTAAGACTTTTTTCATAGTCCGGGTTGGTCATATCACCCAGTAGGTCCACGGTGTTGCCGTCCCCAAACCAGGCCGTGATTTTCTTGTAGGGACTTTTTTCTTTTTGCTTCCGGAATTTATCCGGGTCGGGGAAATAGTTCAGGAATTGCGCCCGGATGGCTTTACCAACCAGGTTTTGCGCAACGATTCCAGGGCCTTCCTGTTCGCCTTCATAAACCAATTCTACTTTACCCGTGATAGCGGTGATGACGCCAACGAAGTCGGTAATTCGAATGACGGTGGTCTTTTCATTGTTGATGATCGTCCTTCGTTCAGCAGCTGCGATCAGTGTT
>JANYKP010000137.1 GCA_025358195.1 Cyclobacteriaceae bacterium | reverse complement strand
CACTTAAGGGTCCGTAGTACTTATTTCCCAGCCAACCTCATCGCTATCATTTTTACTTTGTCGAAATCATGCCAAAGCACATACAGCGAGCAGACCGTAACGATTACAGCATACAAAAATAATTGACCACCGTCGTTTTGCACCTCAATGCCAAGAATGGTCAAATGCATGCCGATTGCCCCAACCATCAGGCCCAATGCCAGGCCGGCTCCCAGCCAGGCGGTTACTGTGATGAGCATGAAAGCAGAAGCTATCAACTCTATGACACCCACGCCGATCCGGCCCCACGGCTCCATGCCCACAGCGGTAAAAATGTAAACAGACTCCGGCGATGCTGTAAACTTAAAATACAAAGTTTGCAACATAATAATGGCCGCCAGTACGCGAGCCCCCCAATAAATAATAGTTTTTACCTTCATATGATTGACAAAAACGGAATTTGCGAGAACAGGGTGTGTCATCCGCATGACAATTCTTTTGATTTCTTAAATTTATAAAATTTCAATTACTATGTGATTGACCGTGGATCCAAACATTGCCATTGCACATTTCCATCGACTTATCGCAGAGTATATGAATCAAGGAGGGTGATCGACAAATGGGTTTCATGGCTATCACCTTGCAAAGGTTCGCGGAAACCAATCAGTGGTTGTTGGAAGGACGGATCATCTCGTCGAATGTTTCAGGACTGAGAAGCTTCAGCGAAACGAAGACAATGGCGACAACAATCGAAAAGGAAAAAACAAATAAAAAGTACGATAAGATAGATACTCCGATACCCTTAAAAAAGGCTTTTATTTTGGACTGATACGTCATAAAAGCCGAATAGGAAAATCCGAAGTAGAGAATGGTAATTATCGGATCGATTGTCACGAATAGCGAACCACCTCCGGCAGGATCGAAAATGGGAGCTCCTATTAATTTAAAACCAATTGCAATCAAAATGGAAATCCAATTGAGATGCCCGGCGGTGTAAAGTGGCAGGACTGCATTCTCTAAGAAATTGTATCCAGATTTCCGGAAGAATAGATACTTTGCCGTAAGGGCCTGAATGGGAATAAAGAGAAAGCTAAATAGTTTAATGTTTTCTGCTATAAATCCTTGGACTTGCTGTGAGACTTGCTGTGACAACTTGGTATCGGATCCTTCTAATTGAAAGGACGACTGGGTACTTTTCATGAAGTCTAAGATATCAAGACCCATCATACTTAAGAACACCAGATACAAAGTGATCATCAGAAAGAAGTATCCAACAGGCCCGTAGTACAACACTCGGTTTCCGCTTATGACTGTCTTGGCAACCACGCCAGGACGGATGGTCAAATCCCTGAGGGTTCGGAGGAATAGCCCATCAAAGCCATACACCTGGGCCCAAAAGTCAAGCCAAGTGTCTTTAAAAGTGATCCTCTTGACGATTGTTCTTTGGCCACAATTGGGACAAAATTTATCAATTACAGCAGTGCCGCAGTTAATACAGTTCATGAAGTAGATTCATTGATCAAATCTAAGAAATGACTCCCGAACTTAAACCAATTACTTATCCAACCATTCCTTAAACTCCTGTACCGTTCGTAGGTTGCAATACCTCCTTGTCGTCAGAGGTTTTGAGAACCGGTGAACCGCCCCTCCAGGTTGAGTTGTTTAAAAGAAAGGATGCGCATTTTAAGGTATTAGGTTATTTTTGCCTCTTACTTATAAATTTTAGTCTGGCATGGCCGAATATTCCAAGGAAGAAATCAGGAAAATTGAAGACAAATGGCGTAAGCGCTGGGTGGAGAAGCGGGTGTATAAGACCGAAATTGACAGCACCAAGCCCAAGTATTATGTGCTCGATATGTTTCCATACCCATCAGGTGCCGGACTTCACGTAGGTCACCCGCTGGGGTACATCGCTTCAGATATTGTTGCGCGATACAAGCGCGTAAAAGGTTTCAATGTGTTGCACCCCATGGGTTTTGATGCCTTTGGTTTGCCGGCGGAGCAGTATGCGATCCAGACCGGACAACATCCAGTGGTCACGACAGCAAAAAACATTGAAACCTATAAACGACAACTTAACCAAATCGGACTCAGCTTTGATTGGGACCGGGAAGTACAAACCAGCAACCCCGACTATTACAAATGGACACAGTGGATTTTCATGCAGTTGTTTAATGCGTGGTATAACAGGAAGTCGGCAGTCAGCAGTCAATCGTCCAGTTCAGGAAAGACGGAACCTATCTCAACATTGATTACAGAGTTTGAGGAAAATGGAAACACCAATGTAGACGCTACCTGTGATGAAGAGACGCCTACTTTTAGTGCCTCTGAATGGAAATCTTACAACGAAAAACAAAAAGAAGAATTATTACAAAAATACCGGATCGCTTATCAATCGGAAACGATGGTAAACTGGTGTGCTGCTTTGGGAACCGTTTTATCAAATGATGAAGTGAAAGATGGAGTCTCCGAACGAGGCGGCTATCCTGTTGAAAGAATAAAAATGTTGCAATGGAGCATGCGTATTTCCGCTTACGCTGAGCGTTTGCTCACCGGTTTAGACACGATCGATTGGCCGGAACCGTTGAAAGAAATGCAGCGCAACTGGATTGGCAAGTCAGTGGGGTGTGAGTTGAGATTCAGCCTCACCCCTGGCCCCGCTCTGGAGGAGAGGGGAATACCCTCCCTCTCCCCTGGAGAGTGCCGGGGCGAGGCCCTTACCGTCTTCACAACCCGGATCGATACCATCTATGGAGTCACGTTTATGGTAATCGCCCCGGAGCATGAGTTGGTTGAAAAAATTACAACTGAAACCCAGCGTGATGAAGTAAACAACTATGTTGAGGTAGCTAAAAATCGCAGTGAGCGTGAGCGTATAAGTGAGGTAAAGCGTATCTCAGGAGTATTTACAGGTGCTTATGTTATCAATCCATTCAATCAAGCTAAAGTCCCGGTTTGGATTGCGGATTACGTTCTGGCCGGCTATGGAACAGGCGCGGTGATGGCCGTGCCTTGCAGTGACACACGTGACTATGCTTTTGCCAAGCATTTTAAGTTACCCATCGTCCAAGTACTCGAAGGCCCAAACAGCGACATTACAAAAAGCAACTTCGATCCAAAATCAGGTACGATGATCAACTCTGATTTTTTGAATGGACTTCCGTGGGAAGATGCAATTGAAAAAGCATTGCAGAAAGTTGAGGTGCTCGGCATTGGCAGTCGAAAAGTAAACTACCGGATGCGTGATGCAATTTTTGGACGACAACGATATTGGGGTGAACCCTTCCCCATTTATTATAAGGACGGAATCCCAAAACTTGTTGCAATACAAGATTTGCCTATTACGCTACCGGAAATTGATGAGTATAAGCCGACTGAAACGGGGGAACCTCCATTGGGAAGAGCGAAAGATTGGAAGTACGGGCCGGGCCTCACCCCTGGCCCCTCTCCGGGGGAGAGGGGAAGAGAGACAGCACACAAGAAGAATTGGCACCTATTGAAGGACTTTTCAAAAGAAAATAGAGGCAATCAGACCCAGGCTGAGTCAATAGTCTGGGAAGAAGTCAGAAATAGTAAGCTTGGATACAAAATAAGAAGACAGCACGCTATTGGGATTTTCATTGCCGACTTTGTTTGCCTTGATAGAAGAATGGTAATAGAAATCGATGGAGATTATCATTTAGCAGATAAAGAATACGATCAGGCCAGAACTGAATTCCTAAAATCCGAAGGCTTCAATGTAATTCGATTTACAAATAATGACGTATTGGTTCGATTACCCCAAGTACTCTCAGAAATCAAAAATACGCTTGATAATTCTCCATCCATAACCGAGTCAACCTCCCTCTCCCCCGGAGAGGGTCGGGGTGAGGCCCATCCCTTCGAACTCACCACCATGCCAGGATGGGCGGGCTCCAGCTGGTACTGGTTCCGCTACATGGATCCGAAAAACAAGAATGCATTTGTAGGAAAGGAAGCCGAGCACTACTGGAAAGACGTTGATTTATACATAGGGGGCTCTGAGCACGCCACGGGTCACTTGCTCTATTCACGCTTTTGGTGCAAGGCATTGAAAGATTTAGGATATGTAGATTCCGAAGAGCCGTTTAAGAAGTTGATTAATCAAGGACATATTCAGGGGGTGTCTAAGCTTGTTTATAGGGTTGGTACTCATATTTACATTACGAAAAGTTGGTACGACAAATTAAAGGATCTTGACTATTACAAAGATCAGGAAGAGCTTACTCAATTCGGCTCAGTGATTAACAATATTTTAGGAACACCTTACTTTGGAGTTGGTGGATCATTGTTAGTAATTGATGCTAACGATGAAATTAATTTGAATGCTGGCCTATTCAACATCACTCCAATTAATATAGATATAAGTCTTTATGACGAAAATAATGGCTTAAATATTAATTCATTGAGAGATTGGAGGCCAGAATTTAAGAATGCTAAGTTCATCACTGAAGATGACGGCGTGTACATCTGCGGCTCATCGATCGAAAAGATGTCCAAGTCCAAACACAACGTTGTCAACCCCGATGACATAATTGACAGCCACGGCGCCGACACCCTCCGTCTATACGAAATGTTCCTCGGCCCACTCGAACAATCCAAACCCTGGAATACCAACGGCATCGATGGCGTCTTCAAATTCTTGCGTAGATTCTGGAATCTGTTTCATGATAGCCAGAGTACATTTAAGGTCACTGAAGATGAGCCTACCCGCGAGGAATTAAAAGTACTGCACAAGACTCTTAAAAAAGTCGAACATGACATTGAGAACTTCTCCTTCAACACCTCCGTCAGCGAGTTCATGATCTGTGCCAATGAATTAACGTCTTTAAAATGTAACAAACGCGCCATCCTTGAACCGTTGGTGATTGCCCTCTCTCCTTTTGCCCCCCACATTGCTGAAGAACTGTGGGAAAAACTCGGACACCCGGATACCGTATTGAATGCAAAGTTCCCGGCGTTCAATGAATCTTATCTAAAAGAAAACTCTTTCAA
>JANYKP010000132.1 GCA_025358195.1 Cyclobacteriaceae bacterium | reverse complement strand
CCGGGTCAACAAAGGCCTGGCGATGGAAGATAAGGATCAGTTTAACTGATTCTTTCGTGTTATACATTGAAAAGCACGATACCACTGGATTCAATTCTGGCGGTATCGTGTTACTTTATTATTTTTTAAAGTCAATTTAACCTGGCAGTGAATACTTATTCACCTGATTCACCAATTTCTCTGCTGTTGCCTCTACTTCGTCAAAGTAAACACGCTGTTCTTGTGGCAAGTCCACACTCGCAGTGATGGACAATCCCTTGAGGGTTGCCAATGATGATGCAAGGTCACTGGAAAGCTTGTTTATCAGAATAATTTGCTGATCATGGGCATGCTTTAATTCGTCACGGTTAATTTCAAGTTCACAGGTTCTTTCCTTAACGCGCTGGTCCAGCATATCGTTAACCCTTTGCTTGTTCCGGTTGATTTTATATAACACCGTTGTTAGTGCCATGGCCAAAATAGCCGCAATGCCAATCAAAACAATTAATATCCTCTGTCTTTGGAGAGATTCCTTCTGCATGGCCATCATATTGGCCTGAGATACAAGCCTGCTGGCATTTTCGCGTTGATCATAATCAAACTGAATGCGGGAGACTTTCCTTGTGAGATCATTGTTCAATATTTCGGAGTCAAGTCGATTATAAAGGCGTTGGTATTCCAGGGCCTTTTTGTAGTCCTTTTCATGAGAATAAATACTAGCGTAAAGCAAATAATTTCCCAACATTACTTTTGGCATATCGTATTTCAGAGTGATTCCATGACTCCTGTCCAGAAAAATGATTGCGCTATCAATCCGGTTCCTGTCAAATTTCACGGCAGCCAGCCAATGAAAATTAATAGCGATCTCCTTTGACAATCCCAGTGCCTGCGCCAATTTTAAGGATTCATTAAAGTAACTTTCTGATTCGAACTTTTTGTTTTGTTTGAACAATGCAACACCAAATGTCTGGTAAACCTCCAACAAAATATCATTACTACATGCAGCACTATCACAAATGGTAGATGCCCGTTTTACTATTTGCTCAGCCTCCTCATATTTTCCCAATTCAATCAATATGTCGCCAATATTTTTTAAAGTTCTTTCCAAATCGTATCGCAAATTGTTTCTAACTTTAGTCTGATAACTTTTCCGGTAATATCTCAAGGCATTTTCATAGTCTCCAATTTCCGCATAAACGAATCCAATATTGTTAAGAGCTATAGATATATCAACCGAGTCCCCTTCCATTTCCCTGAATCGTAACGATTCGAAATTGAAATGAAGTGCCTTATCGTAAGATACACTTTCTGTGTAAGCTACGGCCAACTGATTTAATAAGTATTTTATCTGAGTTTCAAAATTATTGCGTTTAGCTATTCCGAGTGCATACTCAAAAGTTCGTATTGACTCTTTTAGATCTCCTCTATTTCTTAGCATCCAGCCTTTACCATTGGAAGACTGTACTATCCATAGACTATCCCCGCTTACCGCCGCTTGATCGAGGCACTTATTCAAATAAAAAACGGATTTACCCGAATCGCTATACAGATAATTTCCAAACAATTGGAGTTGCATACCAAACCGATCCTTTTGATTGGCGCCTTCCAATGCCCTCTCCAGTGAATCAAAATAATGTCTTGGGCTGCCGGGTCGTTTCACAGAATCGCTCTGTTTTTCTGGCTTTTGCTGACAAAAGCAGAGAATCGAGGAGCCAAACAAGGCTAAAAATAAAATATGTTTCATAATCAAAATAATCTACTTGGCTTAAATGCTTTTAAGCAAATAATTTTGCGGTTGAATATCCATCTTAAAAATTGCCATAAACAAAATATATTTCATATTTAAAGACTTTACTTTATGTTGTTCTCAGGAGTTGGAATGTATTTCTTGTTTCCAAGTCGATATAAATTACAAAAAAATGGGATATCTATTTAAATCTAAGGCATCTTTTGAAGCGGAAACCTCCCGTCAGGCCATGGAGGCGTGCGAACACATCATTAGCGAGATGGGCGCGGAGTTACACGATGATTTGATTCAACGACTTTCGGTGTTCCGTCTCTACCTTGACCGTCTTGAGAGCTCCAAAAATGATCAGACTGAAACGGGGTCCTTGATCCTCAGCATGAATGCGGATTTTCAGGAAGTAGTTCAGTCTGTACGCAGAATCTCCAGGAGACTGTTGCCTGTAAAAATGGAACAAGATTCATTTCAAAAAGGTATCGTCATGCTCTGTCAGAATATGGAAAGGCCTGGAGGAGGTACTATTCATTTTGAGCCAACCGGCCCTGAACAAAAAATTTCAAGCCTTGCAGAAAACTATTTGTTCCGAATCATACAGGAACTTATCCACAACGCATTAAAACATTCATCAGCCTGGCATATTTGGGTCAGGCTAACCTGGGTTGAAAATGAGCTAACGGTTGAAGTGGAGGATGATGGCACGGGCTTTTCAAAAATCCAGGAGTTTATTACCGCGTTAAATAAAAAGTATAATACCCTGCGGATGCGGTCGAACGTGATTGGGGCTAGCATACACTACATGCAAGGAAAAAGGGGATTATTGGCAAACGTGAATTATAAGTTTCAAAGAACGTGATACAACCAATTCAGCATGGCAAAAGGATCATTACAAAATCCCATTTCTATATGCATACGCCAACAATGCTGCAGAATTTGGAACTGCCAATTTTTTTATCAGCCTTGTTCGATACGTCTCGGTGGTAGCTTCCGTCATTTTAAGTTGAATGGCCATCTCTTTTGTCGTCAGTCCAGTCGCGATGATTCGCAAAAGTTCATTTTCCTGAAAGCTTAATACAACCGGCGGAACATGATCCCAGCGATGGGCATTCGCCTGAATGATTCCGGATATTTTCTCCTGAAAATAATGACCGGTATTCATGACCTCGCGTATGGCTTTCACAATTTCAGCATAACCATCCAATTTAAATAGGATACCACTTATGCCCAATTTAAGAAGATTGATTATAAGCTCAATGCCTTCAAGGCCAGTCACTACGATCACTTTTGGATGATTTTCTTTTACACCCATATTGGCAACTAGTTCGTGTCCTTTTATTCCAGGCAGCTTTATATCAAGAAGAATGATATCTATCGTATGAAGGGACATTTGCGAATAAAACTCTTTCGCATTACCCGCATCATAAATCTCTCTGACAAAATCTTCCTTTTCCAGCAATGACCTCAGTCCTTGCCTGATGAGGGCTTCGTCTTCCACCAAAAGGATGTTGATTCGTTTCATATTTATTAGAATAAAGTATCACTTTAAAACCCGCTCCTCCAAAACGTCTCCCAACTGCGATTGTCAACACAAGCTAACTCTAATTCCTGTTATCATTACTTCTATGCTGTACGGTTTACCTGATTAATATCATAATTACAGCAGACCACTGGTTTGAAATAATGGCATCTCTAAAAACCTTGTCTTTTATAGCCTCAACCCGTCACCCTTCTCCGGAAGAGAAGGGTACAAGGAGTTTTTAGAGATGCCCATAATAGATCTTCAGCGGAAGGGCGGTATGGAACACGGGTAATTTTATAATTTTGAATGCCGCCTCCTCTCCAAGAGCCCGACCAATGACCAGACTCCATCCCATACTAGCGATCGCTATTCTTCTCTCCACCACCTCCTGCATCGAGAAAAACAAATATGCCGTCCTCGTTTCGGCCAATATGGAATGGAAAGCCGTGAAAAGAATCTACCCTGATGAAAACTATCAACAGTCCCCGTGGGGTGAATACTTTCATAAAAAAATCAACGGCCAGAAAGTTCTCTTCTTCCACGAAGGGTGGGGAAAAGTAGCTGCCGCCGGCGCGACCCAATACGTCATTGACTCCTATAATCCTGAAATCCTGATCAACCTGGGAACGTGCGGAGGCTTCGAAGGAGCAATCGACCGGTACGATATTATCCTGGCAAACAAAACGATCATCTACGACATCAAAGAAGCCATGGGCGACTCCAAAGAAGCAATCGACGACTATACAACCGACATCAATCTTTCATGGCTCGGTCCGGAATTCCCGTGGGCGCGAAAGACTGTGCTGGTTTCTGCCGATAAAGATCTTGCTTCAAATGAAATTGACTATCTCCAGCAACACTACGCTGCCGTAGCCGGTGATTGGGAAAGCGGCGCGATTGCCTACACCGCGCAACGCAATCACAAAAAAATCCTGATCCTCAGAGGTGTAAGTGATCTTGTCAGTACAACCCACGGAGAAGCTTACGGAGATTCTAATTTATTTTCGCAACGTGCTGATTCGGTCATGGTGAAATTGCTGACGAAATTGCCGGGATGGATTGATTATCTGGAAGCGTTGCCAGGGAACAGATGAATCAGAAAAATGAAATAAAAGAAAGTGAGAAGTTGACGAGCTGAGAAGGGAGGGGTTGAGGAGATTGGGTTATCATTACGCTCGTCCGGATTTGTTAAGAAAAGACCTCTATCGCCACTTTTCTTGAGATCCGATTTTTCTTAATACATTTAAGTAGCAATCGTTGTCGATCCATTGGACTTTGGAAAACTTGCTATGAAAATATCGCCCATCTTAAAATCTGGTAAATCTTTTCTGTTGGCTTGCTGTATGATACTGGCAGTATTGGGTGCTTTTGGTCAAACCAAATTTTATGTGCTCGGGGGAATGAGTGATGTCTACTATCACAATACAGCCAATAGCGGCTTGCCAACACTGCGGAAATTCTACTACGGATTGGAGGTGGACCGCTACCTCGATTATCACTACGCCCTGACGACGGGCGTCTTTTATTTACAGGGCGGCTACGACAATGGGCCTAGTCGTTGGTACAATAAATTCGTGCAGGTGCCGGTGGGAATCAAAATGGCATCCCTCGGCGATCAGTTCGGAATATCGGCCGGACTGAACTTTAATTATCTGCTGAGTTCCCAGCTAACCGAACTGGCAGACACGCTCAATAATTATTATTCTGTCGACGTGACGCGCGCCATGAAAAAAATACAGCCTGAATTCTACTTCGGTCTGCTTTTCAGACTCAACCGGGTCACCGCACAATTCAAGATGGCCTTCGCCCTGACCAATCGTTACTCAACCGAAGTAAAAGCTATCACGAACCCGGTTCAAACCTACTATGGTTCCTTTTATGTTTACGATTTGGGTAGACAAGAAAAAAAACTAACGGCCTGGACCACCTTTCTCACTTTGTCTGTACGATTATTCTGAACGATGAAATTGCTATTGATCATATTTTTAGTCTCCCTTGTATCCACGCCCACGCTTTCACAAACGCGAAAGAACATGGTCTACAGCAGTTTTATCAAGGGGCAGAGCCTATTCAACGTCAATGTTGGATTAGATCACGCCATACAGATCAGTCCAAAAAAATGGTCATCGGGGCGGTTCTATTTTGTGCTGAGTCCTAATGTAATGTGGTCCGGCTACTCGTTTGAAGCTTCCGAAAATCAACGTTATTCACAAAGTAAATTTGACCAATATGAATTCGTGCTTCCCCTCCACCTCCGGTATGAGTTCGCACCGTTTCGGGTCATCCTGGGAAAAAAGCCTGGGAAGTTTGATGCGGACGTTTCGGTATTTTTTGATGTGGGTGTCAGCGCAAACTACATACTGGGCGCTAACCTGCGCGAAAATTTCAACTACCCGGGGCAAGGTCTCAACTTTCGGTTTTCATTTGATGGTCCTATCACCTCTTCGATCGAAAACAGGGTTACCGCAAATTATCTCACGATAAACTTTGGATTCCGGATTCACAGGATGGCGTTATTTTTTCGAGGTTACCAGTCGTTTGCGGATACACGTTATAAAAACCTTTCAACGGATTGGGGACTTCCCTCCGGCGCACATTCTTTTTTCTACGACAAGTATCCCACGCCCAACTACTACTACTATCATTACGGAACCTATTTATTATGTCTCGGCTATTATTTTTAGCGGCTATCCTAGTCACGACCGTGACATCCTTCGGACAAGGGGTTGGTGAATTCTCCTTAATAACCCAATCGTTTGATGAATCGATTTACAAGGTCCTTATCAAGGCAGCCCGGGAAGACCGCGACTCAACAAAAGTGGTTATGTTGAGGGCTTTGTACGGAAGACATTTGATTCAGCAGCAACGTTACCCCGAAGCGGAAACAGAACTCTATGAAGTTTTGGCCATCATTAAAAGAATGGAAGGCTCCTTACGCTATTCAATCAAGCTTATCAGTTCCTCCATTTACGACACCTACGACTATCTCGGTGAATATTACACGGCGACGGGCGATTACAAAAAAGCTGAATTCTTCCTGAAGGAGTCCGAACAACTTCGTGCGTTACATTTTTCACGGGGGTCTCCCCACCGGATCTATAATCTCCAGAATATGGCCGAGTTCTATCTAACGATCGGACAGACGAAAAGCAGTGAGGTGTACTTACTCAAGCTAAATACAGAACTTAATCACACGCGTTTCAATAACGAAATGCTTAAGTCCGCCTACGGTACTTATTTCAGGGGCATGACCGAAGTTTGCATTCGAGGTGGACGCTTAAAAGAAGCAAAATACTTTTTCAAAAAATTCGTCAAATACCAGACCAGCGGCCTCACCTCCTATAAGAAGGCACTTGGCTTCATCAGCGCCAATTCAAAAACGGTGTTTTTTTACAGTCAAGTATTATTGATGGATGGTAAACTCACCGAAGCATTGACGGTAGCCCAACGTGGCATCGATCAGGGGCCGGACTCACTTAAGTTTCTGCCTCCCCTGCTGCAGACCAAATCCATCTGTCTTTTCAGGCTCAACAGGATCACCGAATCACTGGCAACCGCTCATTCCTTGCTGGAAGTACATCTTCACAACATTAAAAAGGTTTTTAACACATTAAATGAACAGGAAAAGGAGACCATGTTCAACCGCGTGAAGGATGACTTTGACTTGTTTAATTCATTAATCATCACCGCTGCTGCCGATAACCGGATTGATGAACTTACCCTTGAGAGCCTGTTGAACTTCCGCCTCCAGACCAAGGCGCTGCTGATGAATAATTCTCTTAAGATACGTCAGGCGATTTATACGAGCCATGATTCAACGCTTATTAAGAATTATCAGCAACTGTCCTTGCTCAAAAACAAAGCATCTCAGGAGGTTTTCAAAAAGAGTGATAAACGAGAAATTGCCGGTTATGAAGATGAAATCAAAGTCCTTGAAAAATTGGTTTCCCGTAAAGTTGCGGCGTTATCCAGCGTCATCGATGTCCCTGTCAACTACCAGGATCTCCAAAGGCGGCTCCGCGATCAGGATGGCGCCATCGAAATCATCCGGGTACGAAAATTAGGAGTCACCAGCAGGATCCAGGAGAATAATCAACCGGTTTATTCACTGTCGGATACGATATTTTATTTCTCATTGATTCTTACCCGGGGCCATATTGACTATGCCTTGATCCGCAATGGAAATGAGTTGGAGGAACGGTACTATAAGTTATTCAAAAATGAAGTGCTCCTGGTGACAAAGGATACCACGCTCTATCACGCCTTCTGGAGTCTGATTGGTAAAAAAGTAAAGATGATGAAGACGTTATACGTTTCAGGAGACGGTATCTACAATCAAATTAATATTAATCTACTGCAAGGGCGGTCTGGATACCTTCAAGACCAATTCGATATCGTCCTTCTTAGCAATTTGAAAGAACTCATCAAAGGTGAAA
>JANYKP010000127.1 GCA_025358195.1 Cyclobacteriaceae bacterium | reverse complement strand
GCGACCGACTCTATTCCTTTGTTTATGGAGGTACTGCCCACGAGCCGGTTCAAACCGATGATAGTTGAGGGAGGAAAGTTCACAACCGGCTTGCAATATGCTGACTCGTTAGCCACAGGATATTTTTATTTTATTTCATCTTCGCGGAAGCCAGATACAAAAGGTACTTTTCCCGTTGATCAGGTAGTATTTAAAAAACGCAACATTCCCTTCACAAACCATTGAATACGCGAGACGAGAAGTCCCTGGTTTATTTTGTCATGTTCTATTCGGAAGCAAAAATTAAAGATAAGTTCCCGGCCTCAATCGCTAAGATTCATCGAACTGACGGATTGGCTTGGAGTATTAACCACTCCTTCGATCAATTGCCGGAGCAATTAATCTACTTCCCAGATACCTCGGAACTTTCTGTCAGAACAAAGAACGCTGCCGGCGAAGTGTTGGGTGTTGTCTTTGATAAAAATGGCAAGGTGGCTAAGTAGGTTTTAGTAGCTTATCAATGGGTTGAACTTTTATATTCAACTGCTTTTTCAGCCATATTCCACTTGTTGTTCTTCCGGTTGATATCTGCCATACGTTGACTTGGGTCGATCTCCAGGTTGGTGATGGAAGTAATTGGTTTAGGAATCTTCAGTGTATAGGTTGGGTTTACCCATGGCCAGGGCGTGGCCTCCGTGCGAGGAATGGATTTATCCTCCACCGGCTTGTTGCCAAGAAGTTCATTCATGGAAACATAAAATAAATCTTTCGTACCATCCGCATAGGTCACCAACAGGTCAATGGGCATCGGAAATTCTCCAACCCGCTCAAGGGTGACGAACGTAGCTCCTTCTTGGTCTATCAGGGAAGAAATTCCGTAATCAATCCTTTTCGTCGTCCCAATCCAATAGCGCAAATACCAATGGAGCTGCAGGCCGGACACTTTTTCCATGATCCGGATGAAATCGTTTGGTTCAGGATGCTTCATCCTCCACGTGTTGTAGTACCGGATCATTCCCTTGTAAAAGTTTTCTTCGCCAATGATGTACTTCAATTGATTCAAGAACACAGCTCCCATTGAATAAGCCACGGTGCTGTACGCACGGTTGGTATTAAAATGGTCGGAAGCCTGACTCGCGGGCTCTTGAAGTCCGCTTGCAACCAACGAAAAATAACTGGTGTAGCTTCCAGCATGCGGGTTCTCCTGATTCGTATAGGACGCCATGGCTTCACTGCTTGCAAAGTCCGTAAACCCTTCGTCCATCCACGGGTAGAGCGATTCATTTGAAGCCAGCGCCATTTGATACCAGCTGTGTGCAACCTCGTGTGCCATCGTTCCGGTGACACCGCCAAGTGATCCTTCGCCAAGGATCAGGGTGCACATCGGGTATTCCATTCCGCCATCACCGCCCTGGATAATGGAATAAGTGTCAAAGGGATACTTGCCGAAGTGCATATTCAGATATTCAAACGTCTTCACTGCATAGTCTTCCATTTTCTTCCAATTGTCTACGGTCTTTTCATTTTTTTGATAAAAGAAATGTAGCTCGGGACCATTCGGTACTCTCGCCCCGTCATGGGTGTAATCAGGATCTGCCGTCCAGGCAAAGTCAATTACATCTTTGGCAACGAAATGCCAGGTGAGATTACCCAAAGGCCTCACCACCTGCTCTCCGGGTTTTTCATAGCCAAATCCAATTTTTTCAGGGTTCTGGAGCTTCCCCGTACCGGCGATAACAAACGTCGGATCGAGCGTTATTTTCACATCAAAATCTCCCCACACGCTATGAAATTCCCGGGCAATGTATTGGTATGCATGCCATCCCTGGAAATCGTATTCTGCCATTTTCGGAAACCATTGCGTCATTGAATACGCAATACCCTCCTTGTTGTCACGGCCGGATCTCCTGATCTGCAGCGGCACTTGCGATTCAAACTTCATTTCGAATACAGATTTGGTGCGCGGCAAAATTGGTTTGACAAGAGCCACTTCAAGGATAGTTCCATTGATATTATATTTCACCTCTTTTCCATCTTGTTGCAAAGACTGAATATGTTGAAATCCGATCTCCGAGTCAGTGAGTTTTGAGATCCGATCCATCACCCTGCGATCGGGGTCACTGAGTGTGCGCGATCGCACATCCATCATACTACCGGGTTGAAATGCATTGAAGTACAAATGGTAATAGACTTTTGATAGTGTATCGGGGGAATTATTGTAGTAAACGAGTCGTTGGGTGCCTGTTACCCGGTGTGAGTTTACATCCAAATTGACGTTCATGGTGTACTCTACCCGTTGCTGCCATCGAAAATCCTGTGCGTGGCATAAATGGTTTGAAAGGAGTACAAAGGACAGGAAGAGTAATTTACTATTTTTCATAGTTGATTTTCTATCCTGAAAAATATCAAAACATTGCGTGTAAGCAAAGCAATCTTATTTCGACGATTTAAAATTGAAATAACGGGTGACGGAAAAAGAAACATAACCACTGCTCTGCAAGCTTAAATCCTCTCCAGGTAGCGGCTTTGGGATGTTATAGGTGTAGCTGACTAGGAATGTCCAATCCTTTTTGGTGACGCTAATAGGGGTGGAGATGGAGTAATTCATCACCCCAAACTCAGTGTGCTTGCGCTCGTAAATAAGAGGTTTCCTAGGTGTATTCGTCCGATTATAGCGAACGCGGTCCAAAAAGTCCGGGTAGAGTTCATAGTTGACGATCTCCTCGGTACCGAATAAAACGTTAAACGTCGGATAAAATGAAATTCGGTCCAACCCCTTCCATTTTCGTTTCACCAGGTTTACCCCTATGCTTGGCATGATCCGGTGAGCAACCTTATCGCCGAAATAGAAGTAGTAATCCAATCGAAAGACAGCTCGCCTGACCTGGAAATAATTGGAAAGGCCAACGTTGTTCGTGTACGGAACTGATAAGGCACTGTCGCTGGCCTGATTGTAGAAATAGTGACTGTATTCTCCCAGAACTGAATACCACTTGGTAACGCTGTGAAGATAACCGACCGAGGCTATGTTTAGGTAGAAATTGGGTTTGTACTCCTGGCTCCAGTAAGCAGAGAAGTCAGCATAGAGGCCCGATTTGTGGTAGTATGAAACACCCGGCGCCAGCCCAAATTGATTGATGTTAAAGGTTCGGTTGTCAGCGATGATGTTGCTATTATAACCCAGTCGTGCTCCGATCATGGAAGTTCCTTTCAGAGGTCCCATTTTCAAAAGACTGTCGATCAGATCAAAAATATCAAGGGAATCTTCGTGGGTGAAGAATTCAGTAAGAGAACTAAGCGCAAGCGAGTCCCTTTTGATCAATAATGAATCAGCGTGCTGCGCTTGTGAGATTGCGGGGCACGCTGACAGCAATGAGATAAGAATTGCCAGTGTTTTTTTCAAACAATATCAAATCACTTCTTTTGTCGCAGGCGTTGATTTTGGTCTCGAAGGATTTCTTTACGTTGTTGCATCGCCCTTCGCTGCTGCAGTTGGTTGATAATTAACAGACGGAAATCCTGTTCTGCTTTGCGTAAATTTAACATTTGTTGGGCACTTATAATGTTCATGATCCGGCCGGAGTAGTCCTTTTCAAGATTCAATTCATTCTGTTTCAACTGGAACCCAAGCTTAACAAGCTCCTCCTGTTTTTGCCGATCGGGCTTGTTCCGTTCTACGCCCAGCTGCACCTGGCGAAATTCTTTGCGTATCTCTTGTCGCTTTTGTG